>CAMCTE010000199.1 GCA_945878385.1 Azohydromonas lata NBRC 102462
TGGGGTGTTCATCGGTATCAGGCCGGTGGCTCCAGGGGCATGGGCACCGCACCGAAGCGGCCGGGCGAGATGCGCAGGGGCTCGATGCTGACCGCCGGCGCGAACAGGCGTTCAAGTGTGCGGTGCAGGTGGGTATCGTCGTGCGCGCCGTGGGCCTGCAGCCGGCCGGCGGCCAGCGCCACCACTTCATCGGCCTGCAGGGCCAGGGTGAGGTCGTGCAGCACGGTCACCACCGTGTGGGTGGCCGCCAGTTCCCGGAACAGGCGGGCCAGTGCCCACTGGTGTGGGGGGTCCAGATGGGCCGTGGGTTCGTCCAGCAGCAGGATCGACGCGCCGGTGGCCAGGGCGCGGGCCAGGTGCACGCGCTGGCGCTCACCACCCGACAGGCGCTGCACCGGACGGTCTTGCCAGGCCAGGCAGTCGGTGCGGTGCATGGCGTCTTGCACGGCCTGGTCGTCCGCGGCGTGCCACCGGCCCCACAGGCCGGTGTGCGGCATGCGGCCCAGGCCCACGGTTTCGCGCACGGTGAGGTCGCCGCTGCCGTGGTCTTGCTGGGGCAGCCAGGCCAGCGTTTGGGCACGCATTTGCATCCAATGGTTGTTCAGGGGGCGCGCGTGCAGGCTCACCTGCCCCTGTAAAGGGGGCTCCAGCCCGGCCAAGGCGCGCAGCAGTGTGGATTTGCCCGCGCCGTTGGGGCCCACCAGGGCCGTCCAGCCGCGCCGCAGGGTGAGGTTCACATCTTGAAGCACCAGTTGACCGTTCAGCCGCACCTGCAGCCCGCGGCACTGCAGTGGGGCTGCGATGGGCTCAGGCTGCGGTGTGGGGGTTGCGGGCAGGGGCTGCATGGGGGGTGTGGAGGTGGGGAGTGTGATGTGGTGCGTGTTCAGCGCCCATGGCGCCGGTGCAGCAGTACCAACAGGTACAGCCCACCACCCACGCCCGTGAGCACCCCAACGGGCAATTCTTGCGGGGCCAGCCACCAACGCGCCCCGATGTCGGCGCCCAGCAGAAGCAGCGCACCCACACCCGCGCTGGCCGGCAACGAGAAGGCGTGTCCCGAAGGTGCCAGCTGGCGCACCAAGTGCGGTGCCACCAGCGCCACGAAGAGGATCAGCCCGGCCTGCGACACCGCCACAGCGGTGCAGGCTGCCATCACCCCCACGAGCAACAAGCGCGCGCGCGCCACGGGCAGGCCGAGGCTGGCGGCGGCTTCTTCGCCCAGGGTGAGGGCGTCCAGCAGGCGCGCCAGCGCCAGGCTCAATGCCAGGGCCACCAGCGCCGTCACCCACAGCGCCCAGGCCGCCGCGGCATTGAGCAACTGCGTGTTGCCCAGCAGCAGGCTTTGGCGCTGCCGCCAGGCGTCGGGCACAAAGGTGGAGACGAGGTCGGTGAGGGCGCCCAGCACCACGCCCACCACCAAGCCGGCCAGCAGCAGGCGGTGGGTGTGTTGTGCGCCGCGGGCCAGGGCCAAGGTGAGGGCCGCGCCACCCAGCGCACCCACGAAGGCCGAGCCCATCACACCCAGGCGAACCAAGGGGGCCATGGGTTGCCAGGCGGCGGTGGCACCCGCGCTGGCTGCGGCGACCAGTGTGACCGCCAGGGCCGCGCCCGAGCCCGAGCCCAGGAGATAGGGGTCGGCCAAGGGATTGCGAAACAAGCCTTGCGCCAGGGCGCCGCCCAGGCCCAGCAGCAGGCCCAGCCCCATCACGCCCAGCGTTCGGGGCAGCCGGATGTCCAGCAGGATTGCCTGCGAGGCGCCTTCAGGCCCCACCGGTTGCCACAGGCCCCGGAGCACTTGCGGCTCCCAGCCTTGGCTGCCCACGGCCAGGCTGAGCAGCGCCAAAGCCGCCAGCCCCAGGCCCAAGGCCCATGCGAAACGGTGGTGCGGGCGGGGCCTCATGCGGGGCTTCATGCGGGGCACTGGTGCGGTGGGGCCTTGAGTGACCGTGGCGGTGCGGTCACGGTGCCGAACGGGTGCCGTCAGGGTGCCGGCTTGCGCTTTGCGACAAGCATTGCGCCAACACATCGGCTGCTTCGCCCAGACGGGGGCCGGGCCGCACCAGCACCTCCCAGCGGGGTGCCGGCAGGCTGCAGGCCGCGTCATCCAAGGCGCGCAGGCCAGGCCATCCGGGCCGGCTGCGCATGCGCTCGAACGAGGTGCGCTGGGCGATCACGATATCGGGTTGCGCGCGCACGATGAATTCAGGGTTCAGTCTTGGAAAGGCCCCGAGTTCTTCAGGCGCGATGTTGCGCAGCCCCAGTTGCTGCAGGGTTTGGCCGATGAAGGATGCAGGCCCGGCGGCATGCGGCTCGGTGGACACTTCAACATACACGCGCCGGCCGCGCACCGCCACCGGAATGCGCTGCGCGGCCTGCTGGATCTGCTGTTGCGCATCGTCCCACAGCCGCGCGGCCTGCGCCGAACGCCCGAGCCGCGCGCCGATGGCCTGCAGTGCGGCCTTCACATCGGCATGGCTTTGTGTGGGCAGGGGCAGGGCTTCGATGCCCAGTTCCTTGAGCCTGGGAATCAGCCGGCTGGAGGGTGGCAGCAGCACAAGGTCGGGACGCAGCCCCACCAGCATTTCCAGTGGCGTGTCGTCCAGGCCGCCGAGCTGTGGCAACTGGCGCACCGATGCGGGCCAGTTGGAATGGCGGTCCACGCCCACGAGTTGTTCGCAGGCTTGCAGCAGGCACACGGTCTCGGTCAAGGAGGGCACGAGGCTGATGAGGCGCAGAGACTGCGGTGGGGGCGGCGCCGCAAGCGCCGGTGCGAGCAGGCCCAGGCCCAGGCCGATCAAGGCAGCCGCCCATCCGGCGCAAGGGGCTGAGCGGGTGCTGTGGACCTGGGGCTGCAACAACTGGTGGGCCCGTCGCCGCACCAGCCGCCGCACCAGCCGCCGCGCAAGCTGCCGCGCAAGCTGCCGCGCAAGCTGCCGAACCAGCCGCCGCATCAGCGCCCTTCCCAGCGCAGGCCGACGGTGAACTGCCGCCGAGGGGCCTGGTAGTCGCGCGCGGGTTCGATGTCGCGGTCCAGGGCATTGAGCACGGCCAGGCGCAGCGACCAATCGTGCATCCCGGGCATCCAGGGCCCCAAGGGACGCACGGCCTGCAGGTCCAGGCGCGTGCCGTCGCGCAGCGCCACGCCACCTTCACGGCGCTGGCTTTGCCACAGCCAGGCGCTTGCCAGTTGCCAGCCCGCCAGCGTGTGCTGAGACTGCACGCGCCATTGATGGCGTGCGCGCCTGGGCAGGGTTTGGCCCTTGTCGTCGCGCGCGTCCACGCCGTCGTAGCCCACGCGCCAGGTGGGCACACCGCGCGCACCGGAAACACCGGGCACACCGGGCACACCGGGCATAGCGCCCTGCGGCCACTGGGCTTCCACGGTCAGGCCCTTGAGTTCGGCCTGCCCGATGTTGGCTGCGCAGCCGAAGGCGTACGCGCTGCTCTTGGGGCATAGGGCCGGGTCGGCGGCGTAGGCGATCAGGTCGCGCACGCGGTTGCGCCACAGGCTGGCCTGCCATTGGGCTGTGCCCACCTTGTGCAGCACGCCGGCCTCCAGGCTGCGGCCCGATTCCGGCTTCAGCGTGGGCACGCCAAAGCCCGGGAAGTACAGCTCGTTGAAGCTCGGGGCGCGGAAGGTGGTGGCGGCCAGCAGGCGCAGGGCCGTGTCGGGGCCAAGGGCCCAGCGCATGCCGCTGCGGCCGGTGCGGTGGTTGCCGTAGACCGAGTTGCGGTCTTCGCGCCCGTCCAGCTGCACCTGCACCGCACCGAACTGCCCTGTGTAGGCCAGGGTCTGGGCCTGGTTTTCGCGCGTACCGGGTGTGCTGTAGTTGTTGGTGCTCACCCGCTCATCCAGCTGGTCCCATGCGGCCACAAGTGCATGCCCGCGAGCGAAAGTCCATCCCAGTTGCGCGCCTGCCTCTTGGCGCTCGGTGCGGTAGCGGTCCAGCAACTGTCCGCCGCTGGTGGAGTCTTCTTCGCCACGGCCCATGCGGGCCCGCCAGGTGAGGGCGCCTGCACCGCCTTCGTAGCGCAGATGCGAGGCCGTGGTGTCGGTGCGGGTGCTGAAGTCGAGGCGGGGGTTGGGTGAAAAGTCCGGCGGCGCGAATTCGCTGGCGTCGTAGCGCGAAAACAAGCGAGCCTGCAGCAAAGTGGCTTCAATGCGGTGGCCTGCGACCGGCCGCCAGGCGCCGCTGGCCTGCAGGGTTTGGCGGCGGTAGCCATCGGCATCGGGGTTGTAATTGCCGAAACGGTCACCCGGCCGCACGGCACTGATGCCGGTGCTGGCCTGGTGCGCGCCTTGCAACTGCACATCCCAGGTGCCTTGGGCCAGATGGGTGGCGGCCGACACTTCGCTGGAGGAAGAACTGCCCAGCGAGGCCGAGGCGCGGTGCCGAAGGCCCGCTGGGGCGGCTTGGCGTGTGGTCACCAGCACCACGCCACCCACTGCATCTGCGCCATGGAGGCTGGCACCCGGCCCGCGCAGCACCTCGATGCGCTCGATGCCGGCCAGACCGATGTTGGCGAAATCGAACTGACCCAAGGTGGCCGAGCCCACGCGCACGCCGTCGATGAGCACCAGTGTGTTGGAGGCCGAGGCGCCACGGATGAACACCGAGGTGGGCTGGCCCGGCCCACCGGTGCGCGAAACCTGCACACCGGCCAGGGCCTGCAGGGCATCGGCCAGGTTGTCGGCCGGCAGGGCGGCCAGTTGTTCGCGCGTGATGACCACCGCGTCGGCTGCCAGCCGGTCTGCCGCCAGCGGCAGCCGGCTGGAGACGGTGACCACGGTTTGGTCGACAAGAGGCGATTGAGGTGTGGACTGCGCCAGGGCGCAAGGCGATGCGGCAGCGCCGCATGCGGCGGCCAAGGTGAGGGCGGCCTGGTGGCAGGCACGGGGTGTGAACATGATGAGCAACGATGATGGCCGTGCGCACCAGCTTCCCCGCAGGCGCACACCTTACGGCCTCTTGCCCGAAGGCATGAGGCCACCCTGTCGGCCGGTATCCGGGCTGGCGGAGGCGACCCGTGCGACCTTCCCA
>CAMCTE010000200.1 GCA_945878385.1 Azohydromonas lata NBRC 102462
GGAGCCCGCGGCCCTGGTGCGCGACGGCGGGGTGATCGCCCCAGGGGTGGATGCCGAACTCGACGAACTGCGCAGCATCTCGCAGAACTGCGACGCCTTCCTGCTCGACCTGGAATCACGAGAGAGGGCCCGCACCGGCATCGGTAACCTGCGGGTGCAGTTCAACAAAGTGCACGGCTTCTACATCGAGGTCACCAGCAGCGGCCTGGACCGCGTGCCCAGCGACTACCAACGCCGGCAGACCCTGAAGAACGCCGAGCGATTCATCACGCCCGAGCTCAAGACCTTCGAGGACAAGGCGCTGTCGGCTCAGGAGCGCTCACTGGCCCGCGAAAAATGGCTGTACGAGCAACTGGTGGAGGCTTTGGCCGCCCACCTGCCGCCGCTGCAGCGCCTGGCGCAGGCCCTGGCGCGCCTGGACGCGCTGGCCACCCTGGCCGAGCGGGCCCACGCACTGCAGTGGGTGCGGCCGCAGTTTGTGAACCACCCCTGCATCGATATCGAAGCCGGACGCCACCCGGTGGTGCAGGCCCGGCTGCAGGAAACCCGCGGCGCGGCCTTCATGGCCAACCACTGCCGCTTGGACGCACGCACGAAGATGTTGGTGATCACGGGGCCCAACATGGGCGGCAAGAGCACCTTCATGCGGCAGGTGGCGCTGATCGTGCTGCTGGCTTCAATGGGTTCCTTCGTGCCGGCACAGGCCTGCCGATTGGGCCCGATTGATGCCATCCACACCCGCATCGGCGCAGCCGACGACCTGGCCAATGCGCAATCGACCTTCATGGTGGAGATGACCGAGGCGGCGGCCATCCTCAACCGCGCAGGCGAACACAGCCTGGTGCTGATGGACGAGATCGGGCGCGGGACTTCCACCTTCGATGGCCTGGCGCTGGCCGGCGCCATTGCCTCGCATCTTCACGACCGCAACCGTTCTTTCACGCTGTTTGCCACCCACTATTTCGAACTCACCGACTTCCCCTTGCGGCATGTACAAGCACTGAATGTGCATGTGGGCGCGGTGGAATCCGGTCACGACATCGTGTTTCTTCATGAGATTGCGCCGGGGCCGGCCAGCCGCAGCTATGGTGTGCAGGTGGCCCGTCTGGCCGGCATGCCCACTGCGGTGGTGCGCCAGGCGCGCAGCGCCTTGGAGACGCTGGAACAACGCCAGGCGGCCACGCAGGCGCAAGTCGACCTGTTCACGCCACAGGCGGATTCCCAGGGCACCCCGGCCACCGCTTCGCAGGCCCGCAACGCCGTCTTGGAAGGTGGCGCAAGACCGGTCTCTGCCGTTCTGCGCCTGCTCGATGAATTGCAACCCGACAGCCTCAGCCCGCGTGAAGCCTTGCAGGCGCTGTACCAACTGAAAGACGCGGCCGATGGCCATGAGCCCCATTGAAGTGAAGCCGGCGACCACCGTGGTGTTCTCGCACGGCAATGGTTTTCCAGCCGGTACCTACGGACAACTGTTTGAGGTGTGGCGCCGTGCCGGATTGAATGTCATGGCGGTCGAGCGATACGGACACGACCCCCGATTTCCGGTTTCGTCGAACTGGCCTCATCTGCGCGAACAACTCATCGATTTCGTCGAGCACGCCGACGCCGCACCGGTGTGGCTGGTGGGGCATTCGCTGGGCGGTTTGCTCAGCCTCATGGCTGCTTGCTGGAAGCCGCGCTTGGTTCGAGGAATCGTGCTGCTGGATTCGCCGGTGGTCACGGGCTGGCGCGCCCACAGCCTGCAGGTGGTCAAAGCCAGTGGACTGATCGGGCGGGTGTCGCCGGGACGCTTCACGCGCAAACGGCGCACCCACTGGGACAACCGTGGAGCGGTGCACGAACATTTCGCCCGCAGGGGCTCATTCGCCCGTTGGGACCCCAGTGTGCTGGCCGACTATGTGGAGCACGGCTTCATGGACTGCAATGGTGGGGTGGAATTGGCCTTCAACCGCGACATCGAAACCCGCATCTACAACACCTTGCCGCACAACTTCGACCGGATGCTGCGACGCCACCCGCTGCAGTGCCCAATGGGCTTCATTGCCGGCACGCGCTCCGAAGAAATGCGCCAAGGAGGCATGGGCACTGCCAAGCGTCTGGCCGGGCCTTATTTCCAAACCATCGAGGGCACCCACCTGTACCCGATGGAGCGCCCGCTGGAAACGGCGCAACGGGTGTTGGACCTGATGCGGGCGATGAATGGCGGCCTGCCTCCCTGAAGCCGGCTCGGGGGCCACCCCGACCCTATAATTTCGATTTCCACCTCGGCCCCGACCGCCGAGCCCGGTTGTGCGCTTAGCCCCGGGTGCGCCCCGGTCGGGTCGTTGCATATGACCAAGTTTGTCTTCGTGACCGGCGGCGTGGTGTCCTCCCTGGGCAAGGGCATCGCCTCCGCGTCTTTGGCCGCCATTCTCGAGTCGCGCGGCCTGCGCGTGACCCTCATCAAGCTCGACCCCTACCTGAATGTGGACCCGGGCACGATGTCGCCCTTCCAGCACGGTGAGGTGTTCGTGACCGACGACGGGGCAGAAACCGACCTGGACCTGGGCCACTACGAACGCTTCATCACCACGCGGATGAAGCGCAGCAACAACTTCACCACTGGGCAAATCTACAAATCGGTGCTCGAAAAGGAGCGCCGCGGCGACTACTTGGGCAAGACAGTGCAGGTCATTCCGCATGTGACCAACGAGATCCAAGACTATGTCAAGCGCGGCGCGGGCCTGGGTACCGCCGATGCAGTGGATGTGGCCATTGTGGAGATTGGCGGCACGGTGGGTGACATCGAGTCCCTGCCCTTCCTGGAGGCCGTGCGCCAGCTCTCGCTCAGGCTCGGGCCCTCCAACACCGCCTTCGTGCACCTGACCTACCTGCCCTGGATTGCCACGGCCGGCGAGCTCAAGACCAAGCCCACGCAGCACACGGTGCAAAAGCTGCGCGAAATCGGTATCCAGCCCGATGCCCTGTTGTGTCGTGCAGACCGGCGCGTGCCGGACGATGAAAGCGAAAAGATCTCGCTGTTCACCAACGTGCCGCCGCATGGCGTGATCAGCATGTGGGATGCCGACACCATCTACAAGGTGCCGCGCATGCTGCACGAACAGGGCCTGGACGAACTGATCTGCATGAAGCTGCAGCTGCTGACCAAGCCGGCGGACCTGAAGCGTTGGGACGACTTGGTGCATGCGGTGGAGCATCCCCAGCGCGAGGTGACGATTGCCATGTGCGGCAAGTACACCGACCTGTCGGATTCCTACAAGTCGCTCAACGAGGCGCTGCGCCACGCGGGCATCCACAACCAGGCACGGGTGTGCATCGAGTATGTGGATTCCGAGACGCTCACACCTTCCAATGTGTCCCAGTTGTCGAAGTTCGACGCGGTGTTGGTGCCCGGCGGTTTCGGCAAGCGGGGCGTGGAGGGCAAGGTGTTGGCGGCGCAGTTTGCCCGAGAGCAGCGCATCCCTTACCTGGGCATCTGCCTGGGCATGCAGGTGGCCACCATCGAATACGCGCGCCACATGGCGGGCCTGGACGGCGCCAACAGCACCGAGTTCGATGCACAGACGCCCCACCCCGTGATTGCGCTGATCGACGAATGGCAGGACCGGGACGGCACGATCCAAAAACGGGATGCGAACTCGGACTTGGGCGGCACCATGCGCCTGGGCGCGCAAAGTTCAGATGTGAAGCCCGGCACGCTGGCGCACCGCATCTATGGCGCCGTGGTGACCGAGCGCCACCGCCACCGATACGAAGCCAACGAGCGCTACCTTGAGCGGCTGCAGCAGGCGGGCCTGGTGATTTCGGCCATCACGCAGCGCGAGAAGCTCACCGAGATGGTAGAGCTGCCCCAAAGCGCCCATCCCTGGTATGTGGGCGTGCAGTTCCACCCCGAGTTCAAGAGCACGCCCTGGGACGGGCATCCGCTGTTCACGAGTTATGTGAAAGCGGCCCTGGACCACCAAGCAGCGGGCGCTGCCACGGCCAAGACGGGAGCCACCGCATGAAGCTTTGTGGATTCGATGTTGGAGTCGCGCAACCCTTCTTCCTGATCGCAGGCCCCTGCGTAGTTGAAAGCCAAGAGCTGCAACTGGAAGTGGCCGGCCACCTCAAGGAAATCACCTCCGAGTTGGGCATTCCCTTCATCTTCAAGAGCAGCTACGACAAGGCCAACCGCTCCAGCGGCACCTCGTTTCGCGGCCCGGGCATGGACCGGGGTTTGGAGATCCTGGCCGAAGTGCGCCGCCAACTGGGCGTGCCCATCCTCACCGATGTGCACTCCGAGGAGGAGGTTGCCACGGTCGCCGCCGTGGTGGATGTCTTGCAGACACCGGCCTTTCTGTGCCGCCAGACCGACTTCATCCGGGCCGTGGCCCAGTGCGGCAAACCGGTGAACATCAAGAAGGGCCAGTTCCTGGCGCCACACGACATGAAGAACGTCATCGACAAGGCCCGCGCCGCCGCGCGTGAGAAGGGCCTGAACGACGACAACTTCCTGGCCTGCGAACGCGGCGCAAGCTTTGGCTACAACAATTTGGTCAGCGACATGCGCTCGCTGGCCATCATGCGAGAAACCGGTGCGCCGGTGGTGTTCGATGCCACCCACAGCGTGCAGTTGCCCGGTGGACAGGGCACCTCATCAGGCGGTCAGCGAGAGTTCGTGCCGGTGCTTTCGCGTGCAGCGGTGGCGGTGGGCATCTCGGGTCTGTTCATGGAAACACACCCGAACCCCGCACAGGCCTTGAGCGATGGGCCCAATGCCGTACCGCTCAAGCACATGAAGGCCCTGCTGTCGCAACTGGTCGAACTGGACCGCGTGGTCAAGCGGCAGACGCTGCTGGAAAACGACTTTTCCTGTTGAATGGTTCTTGACCCGCGAGGGTCTTTTTTTCGGAGTTGAGTAGATATGAGCGCGATCGTCGACATCGTCGGACGGGAGATTCTGGACAGCCGCGGCAACCCCACGGTGGAGTGTGATGTGCTGCTGGAGTCGGGCACCATGGGCCGTGCGGCGGTGCCTT
>CAMCTE010000201.1 GCA_945878385.1 Azohydromonas lata NBRC 102462
GAGCCTCGTTTCCCGCTCCAAATTCCAGAAAAGGGAAGCGCAGGCTTCCCTTTTTTGTCCGCGGTGCGGCATTCGCGCGGCGGCAGGAATTCGGTGGGCGTGCTAACCTGCACGCCTTCCGCGCGGCGCGATAGCAAAGCGGTTATGCCCCGGATTGCAAATCCGGTTAGGGCGGTTCGACTCCGCCTCGCGCCTCCACCTCTCCCCCCTTGTGCCTGTTTGGCGGCTATCCGCCTTCAACGGCCTGAAGGATCAGGCTGGCCCACTCCGCAGGGGCTTCCTCATGGCCCAGGTGCCCCCAACGCGGCAGGGCAATAAGGCGTGATCCCCGAATCAACTTTGACGCGCGGGCGCTGACCGAAGGCGGTACGGTGCCATCCTGTGCGCTGCTGATGAGTGTCACCCGACCATGCAGTTGCGGCAGCTCGCGTGCGAAGGGCTCGAGTTCCCAGTTCGCCATCATGCGCAGTACGGCCCGCAGGTGGGTCTCGTTGTGTGCAAGCATTTCGTACAGGCGATGACCGCGCTCGTCGATCACTGAGCCCGTGTCTTGCAGCAGCGCCTCAACCGTCCCGGGTCGCCTGGCGTTCCACAGGAAGAAGCGAGTACTCCAGGGGTGTGTGGCCAAGGCGCGAGCCATCGGCATGAAGAAACTGGCGGCGTGGCCGCCCCAGGGCAGCAGCGCGCCATTGAGGCTTACCGCATCATGAACGATGGAGGGCTGCAACTGCATCACCTTCAGTGCCACAGCTGCACCGGCAGAGTGGCCAATCCAGGTGTCAGCCTGCATCGTGCCGTAGGCTTGCGAACTGGACTGAGCGCCTACTGGATCGCGCAGGTGGTCTAGGGCGGTATGCAGTTCGATGAGCGCCCGCGCCATCCCTGGCAGTGTGAGGTCAGCATCGACGGCGCCGCGCGTGAAGGCGTGGCCGGGCAGATCGACGCTGATCACCTCGTGGTGCTGCGCCAGGATCGGCGCCAGGTCGCGCCAGGTGTGCGTGGAGGCTCCCGTGCCGTGCAGCAGCCAGACCCGGTGCGCGCTGCTGCGTGTGGCTGAGTGGGCCGGCGCCAACCGCTGCACGTGCCACTGCAGATGCCCCTGGGTGATGAAACGGCTGTACTCGCGCAGGGGCCAGTGGGCCCCATCGCGGTTCCAGCTGAGCGTTTCGTTCATGGTGTCAGTGCGGCGGACGGTCGGTGGCAGATCCTGCGGTCGCAGCCCTAGATGGGGCGGGTGTTGCGCACGATGCGACCGATCTCGCCGGCCTGCGCCTGAGGCAGCGGTATGTAGCGCGCGCCCATCGCCAACGCCAGTTCGCGCGCTTGCGCCTGTGGCTTCGGCGAGGTGTCGATGAGCAGGCAGGCCACACCGCACACGAAGAGCTGACGCGCAGCCGTCACGGCGTCGGCATGGGCCCGTTCGCGCCCGGGTTTGCCTTCAAGGCTGATGTTGGCTTTGCCGTCCGTGAGCAGTACCAGGGAGACCGTGTCACCCCGGCGCTGTAGCGTCTCGCACATCAGGCGCGAATCCGTCAGTGCCTGGGCCATGGGGGTGCCGCCACCGCCTGGCAGGCCGGCCAGGCTGCGCTTGGCTCGCACCAGCGACCGGGTGGGGGGCAGCAGCGTCTCAGAAGTCTGACCGCGAAAACCGATCACCGCCACGCGGTCTCGCCGCACGTAGCAGTCCGCCAGCAGCGTCTCGACCGCCCCCTTGGCCTCGGCCAGACGGTTGAGGGCGTTGGATCCCGAGGCGTCCACGACGAATACGGTCGTGGTGGGACGGCGAGGCTCACGGCGGATCACCCGAAGATACTCACGGTGTACGACGACCGCAGGGCTCACCTGGCGCTGCGATTTGCGGATGCGTTGCCAGGGAGCGGCTTGCCGCAGCGTGTCGATCAGGCTGAGCCGCTGCCCTGCCTCGGGCTGCCCCGGTCGAGTACCGGCTGGGCGGCCTTGCGCGCCGGCGCGTTGCCGGTCTCCTGCGCGCGAAGACGCCTCGCCGCTCTTGCGCGTGCGCGCTGTCAGGCCGTTGCGCTGTGCGAGCGTGGCCAGCAAGCCGGCAGGCAGTGCGGCTTGAACCGCCTCGATGCTCAGGTCTTGAGCCTCATCGGCCTGCTCGGGCTTGCCCTGCGAAGGCTCGTTCTGCGCTTCTGGCTGTGAAGCTGGTGGCGGCTCGGCTGCCTGCTGTTCGGCGGCAGAGGCCTGTTCTTGAGGAGGCGCAGCTGCTTCCTCTGGAACCTCAGGCTGTGGGGGGGCCGGGACGCGTGTGGCTCGAGGGCCCAACACCAACCGCGCAGCGTCGCGCACCTCCTGCGCACCGGGCGCGTCCAGGCCTCGAAGGGCGGCCAGCGTACGCGTGGCCTGCACGGCCCACCAGGGGGCGCGCACGGACTCCACACCCAGTGCTTGGGCCGCTTGCACGAGCGCGGTCACCATCTCATCAGACACCAACACACGATCCAAGCGGTCACGTGCCTGGGTGATGTCGTCCATCTCGTCCTTTTCCCATGCCGATTCCGATGGCGCGCTCAGGGGCGACAAGCCGCAACTGCGCCAGTCTTGGCGGTGCAGGTCCAAGACGAAGGCCAAGCGCTCGCACAGGGCGGGCTCGATCCCTGGGTCGTCGCCGTCCGGGACAGCCTCATCCAAGGCCACCACGGCCAGGCGTGTGGATACATCGAGGCCCAGGCCGTCGCGCTCCACACGCATGTGCTGCCGGTCCAGGGCCTGACACAAAAAAGCGACTACACGCCGGGGCAAACGCTCGGCCATGGGACACAAAAGCAGGCCGCCGTCCAGTTCACTGAGCAGCCCCGCCTGCAGGACCGGGCGGCTGCTTTGCAGCGTGGCGGCAAGGTCCAGGCCACCCAACAACCGCGCTTCGTCGGCATGCTGCGGCATGCGCTTGAGACTCGATGGCGAAGGGCAGGCCTGGGTCAGCGTACGCAACCATTCGTCCCGTACCGGGCCGGGTGCCGCCATGACTTGAGCGCCGCCCAGGCCCACGGGATTGACCGCCAGCAGCGCGGCCACCAATCGGGCATCCATCCAGCGTTGAAGGGCCTGTTCGGCCAATACTTCAGCCGTTGGCCCTGAAGGGATGTCGACCGCCTGCAGCAAGCCCCCCGCGCCGGGTGCCCCAGACCATGGACTGCGCTGGGCTTGCACGCCCGCGCCACTGGAGACTTTGGGTTGGGCCATCGACTGCGCCTTGGCGGCGGTGGCTCAGGCCGCCAAGGACGGCGAACTGGCAGGCGCAGCGGGGCCTGTCGGCAGCGCTTCTGCCAGCGCGCGCTCAATGCGCACCCCGGCGCCGGTGTCATCCAGCGGATTGCGGCGCAACCGATGGCGCAGGGCACTGGGGGCCACTGCGCGCAGGTCGTCCACCGTCACGGCCAGGCGCTCTTCCAGGGCCGCCCATGCGCGCGCGGCGCGCAGCAGGGTCAGTTCGCCGCGCAGGCCATCCGTACCCAGGTGGAGGCACAGCGTGGCGGCCAATTCCAACACCTCATCCGAGACCGTGAGCTCGTTGACGCGCTTGCGTGCCGATTCGATCCGCTTGCGGATCTTCAGGTCCTCCGGCCTCCATTGTGTGCAGAAGGCTTCAGGCTGTCGTTCATAGGCGTCGCGGCGCTTGATCACTTCCACGCGGGTGGGGATGTCTGTCGGGGTGCGCACGTCCACCGAAAGACCGAACCGGTCCAGCAGTTGCGGGCGCAGTTCGCCCTCTTCGGGGTTTCCGCTGCCCACCAGAACAAACCGCGCCGGGTGGCGCACGCTCAGTCCTTCCCGTTCCACGACATTTTCGCCAGACGCGGCCACATCGATCAGCAGATCCACCAAATGGTCTTCGAGCAGGTTGACCTCGTCGATGTACAGGAATCCACGATTGGCGCGCGCCAGCAAGCCGGGTTCAAACGACTTTTGGCCCAGCGAAAGCGCCTTCTCAAGATCCAGTGCCCCTACCACTCGGTCTTCGGTGGCGCCCAGCGGCATGTCGACGACGGGCACCGGAATCAGATCGACATCACAGGCATGGGCCTCACCGGGTGAATTGCGGCTCCAACCCGCCTCGCGACAGGCGGCGCAACTCATGCTGGGCCGCGCCGGGTCGCAGTGGTAGGGACATCCGCGAGTGGCGCGGATGGGTGGCAGCAGGGCTGCCAAGGCCCGAACGGCCGTGGACTTGCCCGTGCCGCGGTCGCCCAGGATGAGGACCCCGCCGACGGAGGGGTCAACCGCGGTGATCAGGATCGCCCGCTTCATCTCGTCCTGTCCGACGATGGCCGAGAAGGGAAAGGGTTGCTTCATGGTGCTGCCTGCCTCCCGAATTGCGCCTGACCAGGACAAACCGGGTTGTCAACTTCGTGTGACAGTCATACTATCACCATAAGTTGACACTGTGAACCGTCAGAAACCTTGGACAAACCCAGGGTTCGGCGGGATTGCCTGGCATGAATGTCGTCTCCATCGGTTTGAATCACCACTCGGCGCCTCTGGATGTGCGCAGCCGTTTCGCTGTCGCGCAGGACGCGTTGGGCGGCCACCTGCGCGCCCTGCGGTCCCATCTGGAGTCCCAGGCCGGTGAGGCGGCCATCCTGTCCACCTGCAACCGTACCGAGTTGTACGTGGCCACCCACGGGGGCACGATGCGGGATGTGTGCCACGCAGGCATGTCCTGGTTGGCAGGGCAGGGTGGCTTGCAGACCCCCGCCCTGAACGACCATCTCTATGTTCGCGAGGGGGGCGAAACGGCGCGCCACGCATTCCGCGTGGCCAGTGGGCTCGATTCCATGGTCATCGGCGAGCCGCAGATCCTGGGGCAGATGAAGGCCGCAGTGCGCCACGCCGGCGAGGCCGGCACGCTGGGCAGCACGCTGCACCAGTTGTTCCAGCGCAGTTTCTCGGTGGCCAAGGCGGTGCGTACCCGCACCGAGATCGGCGCCCATTCGGTCAGCATGGCTGCAGCTGTGGTGAAGTTGGCTGAGCAGCTCTTCGAAGACTTCC
>CAMCTE010000202.1 GCA_945878385.1 Azohydromonas lata NBRC 102462
GCTGGAATGGGGCATGTTCGGCACCGGCGCGCTGGGCGTGGCCATCGGTGTGGCCGCGGTCATGCACATCTGACCATGAAGCTGGCGACTTGGAATGTGAACTCGCTGGGCGTGCGCCTGCCGCACCTGCTGGCGTGGCTGGCCTCGCACCCGGTGGACGCCCTGGTGCTGCAGGAAACCAAACTCACCGACGACAAGTTCCCGCATGCGGAACTGGCCGCCGCAGGCTGGCAGGCGGTGTGGTTCGGTCAGAAGACCTACAACGGCGTGGCGCTGCTGGTGCCCGCCGCCCAGGCCGCACCCGCTGAAGTGGTGCGCAACATCCCTGGGCTGGATGACGAGCAGGCCCGCGTGATTGCGGCCACCGTTTCGTCCGCGAACGCACCAGCCACCCGGGTGATTGGCGCCTACTTCCCCAATGGCCAAGCCCCAGGCTCCGACAAGTTCGCCTACAAGATGAAGTGGCTCGAAGCCCTGCATCGCTGGGTGCAGGCCGAATTGCAACTGCACCCACGGCTGGTGCTGATGGGCGACTTCAATATTGCTCCGGAAGACCGCGATGTGCACGACCCGGTGGCCTGGGCCGGCCAAATCCACTGCACCGACGAAGAACGCGCGCACTTCCAAGCGCTGTTGGCGCTGGGCCTGCACGATGCATTTCGAATGTTCGAGCAAGCACCCAAGAGTTGGAGCTGGTGGGATTACCGCAACCTCGCGTTCCGCAAGAACCAAGGGCTGCGCATCGACCACATCCTGGTCAGCCAGGCGCTGAGGGCTCAGGTGGCCGCCTGCATCATCGACAAAGAGCCCCGCCGCGCCGAACGTCCATCGGACCACGCGCCGGTGGTGGTGACGCTGAGCGACTGACGCCGCCGCTCAGTCTTCCAGGCCCAGTTCCTGAATCTTGCGGGTGATGGTGTTGCGCCCAATGCCCAGCTTCTGGGCCGCCTCAATACGGCGGCCCCGCGTCACATCCAGCGCCGTTCGAATCAACTGCGTTTCGAAGCGGCGGCTCAGCACCTCCCACACCTCGGTCTGCCCGGCATCCAACAGCGCGCGGGCTTCCGATTCCAAGCCCATCAGCCACGCGGGCGCGGCCACAAGCTCATGATCTGAGCCACTGCCGGCATCAGCACCGGGTTCACCTGTTGCGCCCTGTGGCCAAGCGATGGCCGGCGCCGCAGCCGGGCTCGACCCCAGACCCGCGCCATTGAGGCCCAGTGCAGCGGCCTCCCTCGGCACCCAACCCGATTCTGCGGCCGCCGTCTGGTCTGCGCCCGGCGGGGGCGCAAGCCCAACCGCCGCGGGAACAACCGAGAGGCCCGCACCGCCACCGGCCATGCGCTCACCGCCCACCATCAACTCCGGCGGCAGGTCCTTCACCTCCACCACCTGGGCCGGTGCCATCACCGTCAGCCAGTGGCACATGTTTTCCAGCTGGCGCACATTGCCCGGGAAATCGAAGGCTGCGAAGGACTGCATCGCGGCTTCACTCATCCGCTTGGCTTCCACACCCAACTCGCGCGCGCTGCGTTGCAGAAAGAAGCGCGCCAACATCGGCACATCCTCGCGCCGCTCACGCAGCGGCGGCAGGCGCAGGCGAATCACATTGAGCCGGTGGAACAGGTCTTCGCGGAAGGCGCCCTGTCGAACACGCTCCTCCAGGTTTTGGTGCGTCGCCGCAATCACCCGCACCTGGCTGCGCAGCGGCTGGTGCCCGCCCACACGGTAGAACTGCCCGTCAGACAGCACCCGCAACAGCCGCGTCTGCAGATCAAACGGCATGTCGCCGATCTCATCGAGAAACAGCGTACCGCCCTCGGCCTGCTCGAAGCGGCCGCGCCGCATCGCCTGCGCGCCAGTGAAGGCACCGCGTTCGTGGCCGAAGAGTTCACTCTCCAGCAGGTCCTTCGGGATGGCGGCGGTGTTGATGGCCACGAACGGCCCGGAAGCGCGTGGGCTGTGCTTGTGCAAGGCCCGCGCCACCAGTTCCTTGCCCGAGCCGCTCTCGCCTGTGATCATCACCGTCACATGGCTCTGGCTCAGCCGCCCGATGGCGCGAAACACATCCTGCATCGCCGGCGCCTGCCCCAGAATTTCCGGCGTCTCATCAGCCCGCTCTTCGGCCACGGCCTCGCGCAGGCTCTCATCCACCGCGCGGCGCACCAGTTCCACGGCTCGCGAGATGTCGAAGGGCTTGGGCAGGTATTCGAAGGCGCCGCCTTGGAAGGCCGAAACCGCGCTGTCCAGGTCGGAGAAGGCCGTCATCACGATCACCGGCAACCCGGGCATGCGCTCCTTGACCTGGGTCAGCAGGTCCAGGCCCGAACCACCGGGCATGCGGATGTCGCTCACCAGCACCTGGGGGCTGTCGCCCTCCAAGGCCGCCAGCACGTCGCGGGTTTGGCTGAAGCTGCGAACCGGTAACTGTTCGCGGGCTAGTGCGCGTTCCAGCACGAAGCGGATGGATTGGTCGTCGTCAACGATCCAGATGGATTTCACTCGGTAGGCCTCAAGGCAGCGGAATCAAGATCTTGAACACCGTCCGGCCTGGGTCGCTTTCGCATTCAATCGTGCCCTGGTGTTGCTGCACGAATGTCTGCGCCAGCGTCAGCCCCAAGCCCGAACCGCCCTCCCGCCCCGACACCAACGGGAAGAAGATGCGGTCCAGGAGCTCCTCGGGGATGCCCGGTCCGTTGTCTTCAATATGCAATTCCAATGCCAAGCGCCAACGCCGCTTGCCCACGGTCACCTGGCGCAGGGCCCGCGTGCGCAAGAGAATACGGGCCTGCCCGCTGGCGCGCTGCGCTTCCAAGGCCTGCGCCGCATTGCGCACGATGTTCAGCACCACCTGGATCAGCTGTTCCAGGTCGCCCCGGAACTCCGGCAGCGAGGCGTCATAGTCCCGCACCACCTCCAGGCCCTGCGGGAACTCGGACATGATGAGCACCCGCACCCGCTCGCACACCTCGTGGATGTTCACATCGCCCACCACACGGGCCTGGCGGTGCGGGGCCAGCAGCCGATCCACCAGCTGCTGCAGCCGGTCGGCTTCCTTCACGATCACCGTCGTGTATTCGGCCAAGTCATCCCGGCCCTCGATTTCCATGGCCAGCAACTGCGCCGCCCCGCGGATACCGCCCAGGGGGTTCTTGATCTCATGCGCCAGGTTGCGGATCAGCTCCTTCGTGGCCTGCGCCAGGTCCAGCACCCGCTCTTCGCGGTCCTGACGCGCCTGCTGGCGAATTTCCACGAGCTCCACCAACAGATGCCCGCCCCCGTCCTGCATGGAGGTGACGAACACATGCACCGGCAAGGGCTCCTGCCCACTGCTGGTGCTCAGCAGGCCACGGCGCAACTGGGCTTCGAAGCGGCCGGTGGCGAATTCATGGCGCGCCACTGACTCCAGGCTCTCCTGAAGTGACATCGGGTCCAGCAGCCAATCCAGCAGCGACCCGCGCAACAGGCTGCGCCGCGACACGCCCACCACATCCTCGTAGCAGGCGTTCGCATACAGGAAGCGACCTGTGCGGTCCACCACGGCCACCATCGTGGCCAACAAGTCGAACGCGACCCAAGGGCCGGTCGTGGCGGGAACAGGCGCGGAAGGCATCATGGGCGTTCAGGGATTTGGGTTGGTGCGCGCCAAACCACCCGCGCTTGAAGACACTTCAGCGCAATCGGCCCAGCTCCCGGCGGATGGCTTCGATATCGGACTCAGCACGGCGAATCTGGGCCGCATCGGCCCCGACGCGCTCACCGGGCTTGGCGGTGGCTGAAGCCTTCACCGCATCATTGAGCCGGGCTTCTTCGCGGCGCAGCTCCGCCTCCAGGATGCGGCGGGCTTCGAGGTCGCGTGAACGCTGGTCGTCAGGCCGCACGCGGGTGTCGACATTGGCCACGGTAGCGGCTGCACCTGTGGCCACGGGCGTGGCGCTTGCGGGGGCCGGGCTGGCAACGGTACCGCTTGTGGAACTTGCTGAGGACCCCACAGGCGCGCCGGCCATGCCCTGCGCACCGATGCGCGTACCGCCCGGGGGCGGTGTCACGAAGCCGGACGCGGGTGTACCTGCAGTTGCGCCTTGCGCATTCACCGCGGTCACGCCGGCGGTGTTCGCAGCGGCCCCCTGCCCCACCGCAGGGCCTGGCGTCGCAGCCGGCGCCGGCCTGGGCGCAGGCGGCGGGGGCGGCGCCACCGCCACCGGCAGGTCCGTCAAGGGCTTGCAATTCTTGCTGCGCGCTTCGGCCGGCGTCAGGGTGTCGGTGTACAGCACCGGCGGGCCCGGACAGCGGTACACGGTGGGCGCCTGTTGCGCCCCAACCGCAGTGGGCAGGGCCCAGGCCGCCATGCACAGGCCAGCCAGCAGGCCTACACGGGCACACGCCACCGATCGATTCGAAATGCTCATGCGTTGATTATGGAACAGCCGAACAGGGCTGCAACACCCACAAAAAAGCGGCCCGAAGGCCGCTTTCAGAGCCACCGCGCCAGGCTTTGCGCCCGGCGCAGGCGGCCACGGTACCGGGCCTTTTTACAGGCTGTAGTACATGTCGAATTCCACCGGATGGGTGGCCATGCGGAAACGCGTGACTTCCTGCATCTTCAGGTCGATGTAGGCGTCCAGGTAGGCATCGGTGAACACGCCGCCCTTGGTCAGGAAGGCGCGGTCCTTGTCCAGGTACTCCAGCGCTTGGTCGAGGCTGTGGCACACGGTTGGCACCTTGGCGTCTTCTTCCGGGGGCAGGTGGTACAGGTCCTTCGTGGCGGCTTCGCCCGGATGGATCTTGTTCTCCACGCCGTCCAGGCCGGCCATCAACAGCGCGGCAAAGGCCAGGTAGGGGTTGGCCATGGGATCGGGGAAGCGGGCCTCGATGCGGCGGCCCTTGGGGTTGGCCACATACGGGATGCGGATGGATGCCGAACGGTTGCGCGAGCTGTAGGCCAGCTTCACCGGGGCTTCGAAGCCGGGCACCAGGCGCTTGTAGCTGTTGGTGGTCGGGTTC
>CAMCTE010000203.1 GCA_945878385.1 Azohydromonas lata NBRC 102462
CCTGTTGGTGATGGACGGCAGCCGGCGCACGGCCCACGCCAATGCCTATTTCACAGGCCTGGGACGGTCCAAGCGTGTGGTGTTCTTCGACACGCTGCTCAAGTCGCTCACGCCGGACGAGGTGGAGGCCGTGTTGGCCCACGAACTGGGTCACTTCAAGCACCGGCACGTGACGCAACGCCTGGTGATGATGATGATTTTCAGCCTGGCAGGCCTGGCGCTTTTGGGCGCCGCTTCGCAGTGGAGCGGCTTCTACACGGGCCTGGGGGCACCACCGAACTTGCGCGCGCCCAATGATGGTCTGGCGCTGGCGCTGTTTTCCCTGGCCTTGCCGGTGGCGCTGTTCCTGCTGACACCAGTGGGCGCGTGGTGGTCTCGTCGCCAGGAATACGAAGCCGATGCCTACGCGGCCAAGCAGGCCGATCGCGGGGCACTGGCGGGCGCGCTGGTGAAGCTCTACACCGACAACGCCTCCACGCTCACGCCCGACCCCTGGTATGTGCGCTTCCACTACAGCCACCCGCCTGCCTTGCAACGCCTGGAGGCCCTGAGGCGCACGCCGGCAGCGGCCTGATGCCTTCCCTTCCTATCCCTCTCTTCTTAGCCATCCCCCTCTTGCCAAATCCGCCCCTTCCTCGATGAAACCGAACGCCGCTGATCCATCCACCGACCACCCCGCCGCTGCGCGAACGGCCGCCGAGTTGAGCGCCTGCGATGTGCGCCGTACCGCCGACACGATCGTGGCAGACACCGAATTGCAGCGCTTGCTGACCCTGCTTGAAGGTTGGGCTGTGGCCGACGGGCGGCTGAGCCGTGTGTTCGCGTTTGCCGACTACCACGGCACCATGGCCTTCGTGAATGCGGTGGCGTGGATCGCGCACCGTGGCGACCACCATCCCGACCTGCAGGTGGGCTACAACCGCTGCACGGTGCACTGGAGCACCCATTCGGCCGGCGGCCTGACCCTCAAGGACTTGATCTGCGCGGCGCAGGTGGATGCTTTGCAGTGCCCAACGGCCTGATCGTCGCGGCCTTTGGCCGTCACTTCATTCTGGAAACCGAGGACGGTCAGCGGCTGCAGGCCCACCCACGCGGCAAGCGCAGCGAGGCGGTGGTGGGTGACCGGGTGGTGTGGAACACCACCCAGGCCGGCGGCGAAGCGCAAGCCGTGATCGAGTCGCTGCAGCCTCGGCGCAACCTCATGCACCGTCAGGACATGGTGCGCACCAAGTCCTTTGCGGCCAACCTGGACCAGGTGCTGATGATGGTGGCCAGCCAGCCGATGTTCAGCGAATCGCAGCTCACGCGGGCCATGGTGGCGGCACATGCGGCCGACATCGAACTGGTGATCGTGCTCAACAAGGTGGACCTGCCCGATGCCGAATTGGCGCGGCAACGCCTGCAGCCCTATGCGGCCATGGGCATGCCCATGCTGGAGTTGTCGGTCAAGGCAGAACCTGCGGCCACCCTGGCCCAGTTGACCCCGTTGCTGCAGGGGCGCTGCACGCTCTTGCTGGGCGCCAGCGGCACGGGCAAGAGTTCGCTGGTGAACCTCTTGGTGCCGCAGGCGCAGTCGCGAGTGGGCGAGCTTTCACAAGCCCTGCAGGCCGGCAAGCACACCACGACGCACACCTGCTGGCATTGGTTGGACGAGGGGCGAACCGGTGCCCTGATCGATTCGCCGGGGTTTCAGGAATTCGGCCTGCAACAGGTGGCCGCAGCCGACCTGGCTTCGTACATGCGCGACTTTCGGCCCTTGTTGGGGCAGTGCCGCTTTTCCAACTGCCAACACCGGCAGGAACCCGACTGCGCCATCACCAAGGCCGTGGCCGAGAGCCGCATCAGCAGCCACCGCCACCGTATCTATCTGGAAATATTGGAAGAGCTGCAGACGCGCCGCTGGTAGGTGGGCTCAAGTGAATCAGCCCACCAGATTGGCCAGCGTCATCAACGCCAGCAGCAGCATCCACAGCACCACCGAGCGCCACACCAGGGCCACCACATTGCGCAGGTGACCGAGCACCGCGGGCACGCCGGGGGTGGAGCCGGTGGAGTCCACGGTGTCGGCGGCCAGGCCGGTGGAGAAGGTTTTGGAACGGTCTGGCGTGATGCCCGGTGCGGCGTGGCCGCCCAATTGGATGCCCACAGCCCCGGCCGCTGCAGCCAGGATGACGCCCTCATTGGCGTGGTGCCACAACGCCGCATCGCGCCGCCAGCCGTTGATGGCCTCTTCGAAGTTGCCCACCACCGCAAAGCCGAAGGCCGTCATGCGCGCTGGCGCGAAATCCACGGCACCGAAGTATTCGGTGGACACCCGGCGCAGTTCCTCATTGGTGGGGGCCTGCAGGCTGTCGCTTTGATAAGACCAATAGCGGCTCATGAATTCGGACATGCGATAGAACACCGCACCCGCGGCACCGAAGCCCACGGCGGCCATCAACACGAAAAAGAAGAACACGCCGAAGACATGGCGGTGGGCGGCCAACAGGCCATGCTCGATCACATGCCGCAGCACCTCGGTTTGCGGCAATTCGCTGGCGTCCAGGTGCAGCCAATCCGACAACAGTTGCCGCGCGGTGGACTCGTCGCCCCTTTCCAGGCACTGCCGGATGTCGGTGATGTAGTGACTGAAACTGCGAAAACCAAGGGTGAGGTAAAGCACAGCCACATTGAGGACCAGGGCCAGCAGGAGACTGAAGCGCGCCACCAACAGGTGCACGACCCACACGAGAACGGCGGGTGTGGCCACGGATAGCCACCACACCACCCGCGCATGCTGAGGCCGGCCTGCGTCGAAATTGCGCGCCGTCCATCGGCACCAGGTCACCGCGGCCTCGTGCACGCGGGTGTCGCGCGGCAGGGACTTCAGTTGCTCGAGCAGGAGCGCAAACAGGACCGCAAAGAAGCTCATGCGTCGGATGATAGCGGCCGGGCCAGCAGGTGATAGAAGTTGCGAAGCATGGCCGCCGTGGCGCCCCAGATGAAGAACTCGCGCTCGTCACCCGACCAGCCGCGGCCCTGCCAGGGCATGGACAGGAATTGCCGTGAACGGTCCTGCACCACCACGCGGTGGCGCTGGTGGTGGGCGGGGTTCATCAGAAAGGCCAAAGGCACCTCGAAGATGTCCTGTACCTCGTGCGGGTCGGGTTGCAGAGTCAGTGGCGGCTGCACCCAGGCCACCACCGGCGTCACTTCGAAACCGGTCACCGTGCGGTAGGCGGGCATTTGGCCGATGACCTGAACCGAATCGGGCGCAAGGCCCACTTCCTCGTGGGCCTCACGCAAGGCGGCAGCAGCAGCACTGGCGTCGCCGGGTTCCACCCGACCGCCAGGGAAACTGACCTGGCCGGCATGGGCGCGCAGATGAGCGGTTCTTTGAGTCAGCAGTACCGTGGCGCCCTGGGTTTGAAGCACCAGGGGCACGAGCACTGCCGCGTGCTTCAGGGGCTGGTCTGCCAGCAGCACGCCGCCGTCGCCACCCAGGGGCGCTTGCCACTGGGCCGCGCCAGACAGTTGCGCGGACAGGGCCTCATGCGACCAGTGGGTGTCGTTGAGCGCAGGCAAATGCCCGTCCACGCCCACAACGGGCACGGAGCGGGGGTCGGTGATGAGCGGCGCACGCATGGTGAGATTGTCCACCCCGCGGCCGTGTGGTGCCCGCCGACATGTGGCCAGCGCCGGGCATGAAAAAGGGCTGCCGAGGCAGCCCCTTCTCCGAGCCTGCCTGCCGATGGCAGACAGTTCGCTTGCCTCAGGCCAGCTTTTCTTTAATGCGTGCGGACTTGCCGCTGCGCTGGCGCAGGTAGTACAGCTTGGCGCGGCGCACATCGCCGCGGCGCTTGACTTCAATGCCGGCGATCAGCGGGCTGTAGAGTTGGAAGGTTCGCTCCACACCTTCGCCAGAAGAGATCTTGCGCACGATGAAGCTGCTGTTCAGGCCGCGGTTGCGCTTGGCGATCACGACGCCCTCGTAGGCCTGCACGCGCTTGCGGGTGCCTTCGACGACGTTCACATTCACGATCACCGTGTCGCCGGGGGCGAATGCAGGAATGGTCTTGTTCAAGCGGGTGATTTCTTCCCGCTCAAGGGTTTGGATCAGGTCCATGGTGGCTCCATTGATCATGCGCGCGGGGGATTGATGGAAGAAGTACCCGGCCAGAGGATCAAAACCCTCGATTATACAGTGAAGTCAGAAACTGCTCGTCTTCGCGCGTCAGGCGCCCCGCCAGGCGGGCCGCCTCAATCAGATCAGGGCGGCGCTGCAGCGTAGCCTGCAGGGATTGGCGGCGTCGCCAACGCTGGATGTCCGCATGATGGCCCGACATCAGCACCGGTGGAACCGCCTGGCCCTGCGGCCCCTCGGGCCACACCTCGGGCCGGCTGTAGTGGGGCCCCTCCAGCAAGCCGTCGCCCTCGAAACTGTCCTGCTCATGCGAAGCCGGGTCGTGCAGCACGCCGGGCTGCAAACGCGCCACCGCGTCGATCAGCACCAAGGCCGGCAGGTCGCCCCCGGAGAGCACGAAGTCGCCCAGGCTGATGTCCACCGCCTGGTGGTGGTCCAGCAGGCGCTGGTCCACGCCTTCGTAGCGGCCGCACAGCAGCAGCGCGCCCGGTCCTTGCGACAACTCCCGCACCAGGGCCTGGTTGAGCGGGCGGCCGGTGGGTGTGAAATGCACCAGCGGAGCCCTGTCTTCGGGTCGGTCGGCGCGGATGGCCTGGATGCAGCGGTGCAGCGGCTCGGCCAGCATCACCATGCCCGGCCCACCGCCGAAGGGCCGATCGTCCACGCGGCGATAGGCGCCCTCGGCATGCTCACGCAGCGGCCAACGCTTGACCTGCACCGCACCGGTCTCAAAGGCGCGCCGCGTGACGCCCAGCGTCAGGTGGGGCTCGAAGAGCTCGGGCATCAGGGTGATGACGTCAAAGCGCGGCATGCCCCACACCGTTCAATCGTCCAGACCCCAATCCACCCGG
>CAMCTE010000204.1 GCA_945878385.1 Azohydromonas lata NBRC 102462
ACCGTACCCAGGCTCCAGACCAGCGCGGTGAAGGTGAACAACAGGTGCAGCGTGTCGCCGATCCACGGCAGCCAGCCGGCCAGGAAGTGATAGCGCTGCCCGAGGCTCAGCCTCGATGCGCCGAACAGCGAGGCCGCATGCTTGCGAAGGATCTGCATACCGCCTCGGGCCCATCGCTCCCGTTGCCGTTGATAGGCAGAGAAGTCGCGCGGCACCAACCCGGTTCCCAGCACTTCATCCACATAGACTTTGCGCCATCCGTTCTCCAAAAGCCTCAGCCCGAGTTCGGTGTCTTCGCAAATGCAGCCGGTATCCCAACCGCCCACATGCCTCAGGGCCTCGGCCCGAATGATCGTCATCGTGCCGTGCTGCACGATGGCGTTGCGCTCGTGGCGGTGGTGCATGCCCAGGCGGAAGAAGCCCTCGTACTCCCAGTTCATCATCCGCGCCAGTCGGTCGCCCTCCCACGCTCGGTGGGCCTGGGGCGACTGCACCACGGCCACGCCAGGCTCTTGGAACCAGCCGGCCAAGCGCCGGATCCAGCTCGGGGCCACCACATAGTCGGCATCCACCACCGCCACCCACTGCGCATCGGGGTCGGTCTGGCGCAAGGCCTCATTCAAGGCGCCGGCCTTGTAGCCTGGCCATTTCGGCAGGTGGATGAACCGGACGCGCGTGTCTCCTGCCGCGCGCGCTTGGGCCACATAGGCCTGTACCGGCCGCCAGCAGGCGGGGTCGCTGCTGTTGTTGTCCACGACCAAGATCTCCAGGTGCGGCCAATCCAGGGCCTGCAGGCTGCGCAGGGTGGCCAGCACCATGTCCGCCGGTTCGTTGCAGCAGGCCAGGTGCACGCTCACCATCGGGCAGGGTTGGTGGGGCTGCAGTGGGCGGGCTGGTGCACGGTGGCGCAGGTTTCCATCCCAGAACAATTCGGCGAACTCGAATGCATGGGCCAGCAGGATGGCGGCCATCAACAGCAGTGCTGGCGCCAACATGGCCATCAGCAGTGCATCAAGAAGCTGCAGATAGTCGACCAAAGGCAGCGTGGCCAGCACCACCACCAACGAGGAAACGGCCTGCGAACTGATGGCGAAGGCCCAGCGGCCAGACGCGCGCATGTGGGAAATGCGCATCAGGAAGGGCCACAGCACCAGCAGGCCGAATAAACAGGCCGCCAGCGCCTTGCCCTTCCAGTAGGGGTCCCGTTCCACCGGGCCCGACCAGCTGAACTTCGCCTCGCGGTGGGCGTCCAGTACCCCCCAGTGCGAGCCCACGCTGCCTTCGGTGTTCACCTTCCAGGGCTGGTCGATGGCTTCCATCAGGAAGTAATCGACCCGGGTGCTGCGAAGTTGGGCCGAGGCCACGAACTCCCGCAGGAAGCGCGCTTGTTCCACCGGCGATGCGCCCGCGCGATTGAGTGCACCCTGCACGCGCTTTTCCACCTCCGGCCCGCCACTGGGCCAGCCCACCTCGGCAATCACCACCGGCTTGTCGGGGTAGCGCTGCCGCACCTCCTCGTAGCGGCGCCACACCTCGTGCACCGCCACTTCCGCCGGCACCCCTTCCCAATAGGGCAGCAGGTGAACCGCGATGAAATCCACATGTCCCACCAACTCCGGTTGCGCCAGCCACACATGCCAGGGCTCGGCGGTGGACACCGGCACATCCAGCTCCGCGCGCAGCCGATCCAGGATGGCCATCAGCTCGGTGGGCTGCAGGAGACGGTGCAGTTGGGTCTCATTGCCTGCAATCACACGCTCAATCGTGCGGCCTGGCGTCGCACGGGCGCTCGCGTCGATGCGGTCTCGCCTCACCGCCTCTTCGATGGCCCTCATTTCCTGATCGTTTCGCTCGGCTTGGGTGTCGAGCCACACACCTGCGGTCAGGCTGATGCCGTGCATGCGGGCGAGTTCAACCAGGCCCGGAATTTCAGACGAACTGTAGGTGCGAAGCTTCGGCGTGAGCGTGGCCAGGGCCGCGAGGTCTTTGGAGACATCCTGCGCGGCGGGCCAATCACGGTCCAAGGGGCTTTGCCAACGCTGGAAGGCGTTGTAGGCCAGCCCTGCTACCGGCAGTTGGGCAGCCGCTGCGGGAACGGGCAGATTGGCCCACTGCCAGGTCAGCAGATTCAGCAGGGCCGCCGCGCCGCACAGCAGCACGCTGCGCCACCACAGCCGCCATCCGGACACGCTTGAAGGGGCGGCTTCAGCGGTCACTGGTGGGGCCTGCGTCAAGGATGCCTGAAGTCACAATCGGCACCATGCGAACAACGAGCCTGTGGGCCTTGGCCTGGACGATCTGGCTGCTGGTGGCTTTGGTTGCCTTGGGGCTGCATGCGCCGTGGCCACTGGGTCAACCGCCGGACCAAACCGCCGGTATCCGGGCCACCGAAGCCCAGCGGCCCACATTCATACCGTGCCTGTCCTACGCGCCCTTCAGAAGACCCGGCCACACGCCGACGGACCCTGACCTGCGCATCACGGACGAACAGCTGTTGGAGGACCTGCGCATCCTCGCGCGTTCGACTGGCTGCGTTCGCGTGTATGGCACGAGCCATGGACAGGACCGCATCCCGGCCCTGGCCGCAAGCCTGGGCTTGGAGGTGGTGGTCGGTGCGTGGATCAGCCGCGACCGTGCAGCCAGCCAACGGGAGGTGGACACCGCGCTGGCCTTGGCGCACGCGCACCCCGGCGTGGTGCGGATGGTGATCATCGGCAATGAAGTACTGCTGCGGCAAGAGCGCAGCCCCGAGGAATTGGCCGCGCTGTTGAGCCAGGCGCGCAACCGGTCTCCTGTCCCGGTGGCCTATGCCGATGTGTGGGAGTTCTGGCTGCGCCATGCCCAAATCATGGTGCCCGCTGTCGATGTGGTGGCCATCCATATCCTGCCCTATTGGGAAGACGAACCGGTGGCGCTGAAGCAGGCGGTTGGACATGTGGTGTCCATCCATACGGCCGTGCGCAAGGCCTTGCCGGAGAAGACGGTGTGGCTGGCGGAAACCGGTTGGCCCTCCGCAGGCCGGCAACGCGGCCCTGCCCTGCCCGGCCTGCAGGAACAGGCGCTTTTCGTCAGGGAGCTCACGGCCGAGCTTGCCGACAGGGCCATCGATTTCAATTTGATCGAAGGCTTTGATCAGCCTTGGAAGCGCCAGCTGGAAGGCGGCATGGGTGGTGCTTGGGGCATCGTGGATGCGCAAGGCCAACTCAAGGACAGGGGTGGCAGCATGATGCCCCGCGATCCCGCGGTGAATGCAGCCCTGGCCGGTGCCGCCATCGGGCTGGCGGGGGCTGGCTTGTTCGGCGCCGGGCTCTTGGCTGCAGGTGCGCGCCGGCGCCAGCGCTCGAGTCCATGCCTGTTGCCAGGCATCGGCATGGAAGACTCCACGGCGTGGGACGCGCGGCTTTTGCATGGCTGTGCCGCAGCCACGGCCGGATTGCTTTTGGGAGCGCATGCCGCCACGGCAGCGGTTTGGTTGCGGGCACCCGCCGAATGGGCCATGGCGGCGGCCAGCCTGTTGGCGGCCATGGGCGTGTGCGCAGCGGGCCTGTGGTGCCCGAAGGCCCTCTCCGGGCGCAGCCCGCTCCTGACGGTGATGCTGTTCCTGGCGGCATTGAATGCGATCACGCTGGTCTTTGACGGCCGCTACCGTCCTGTTCTGGCACTGCTGTGGGCCGCTCCGGCCCTGGTGCTTTGGCTGGCCAATCAGCGCAGCAGCCTGGAACCGGTCCGCTCTGAAGACCGCCTGTTGGCAGCCGTCCTGCCACCCTGCGCGGTTGCGCTCCTGTTCATTGAAGGGGCGGCCAACACCCAGGCTTGGGCGTTGGCCGGCGCCTGGTGCGTGATGGCGGCGGCCGTTTGGGCGGCGCCTCACAAGCGATGCCCCGCGGCCGCCATCGAGTCGTCGGCTGGATCGTCGGTTGGGTCATCCGTTGATTGCAGCAGCCTCAGTGACGACAAAGCACAGAGCAAGGCCGCCAGTGCCGACCGGTCCGTGTCGTAGAGCACCAGGCCGCAAACCGCAACGCACAAGCCCAGCCATGCCGACCCGATGGCCAGTTCTTGTATGCCGGCACCTCTGCGGGCAGGCGTTGGGCGCAGCGCAAGAGCCCAAGACAGCGCAGCACAGGCCAGGGCCACCGTGCTCAAACGGTGGTGAATGAAGGCCTGGATGACCGCCTCTCGCCATGGGCAAGGCCAAGCCCGCGAATGTTGTTCGCACCACACACCCAAACCCTCGGCTTGAACCCAACCATGCCGGGCCGCGTAGGCCAGCGCCAGCGCGGCGGCGGGGCCAGCCCACCACAAGACCATCCGATTCCAGTTGCGGCTCACCGGGTGCTCACCGCTTTCCCCCGGCCAGGCGGGTCGGCTGGGTACCAGGCCCCTGGGCAGAAAACCCCTGCAGCAGATGGTCGGTCAAGTCGTGCAAGCCGCCCAGCGATTCGCGTGCAGGCTCGGTCCCCGGCTGGTAGCCCAAACTCAAAAAACGCTGCAGCAACCGTTCGTTGCGTGACACCAAATACACGGGCACATCCCATGATGCGCCCTCCCCCGTGACGCTGGCCGCCGGCTGATGGTCGCCCACCAGCACATAGAACGTTTCCCGTCCCTGATGCGAGCGCAAGTGGCTGCCCAACCATCGGTAAGCGTATTCGATCATGCGCACATAGTCCGGGCCCATCATCGTCCAGTTCGGGCGCTCACTCAAGGAACGCTGCACCTCGGTCTCGTCGAAAGGCTGAGGGCTCAGCAGGCGCGCCCAATCGGGTTGAAACGGCGGTACGGGGCTGAAGGGCAGGTGGGTGGTGATCGTTGGGAAAAACATGAACCGGGGCCTCTTGGCCTCACCCGCCGGGAAGAGTTGCGCCAGTTTGGCCACGCTGAACTGGTCGGGGATCTTCCAATAG
>CAMCTE010000205.1 GCA_945878385.1 Azohydromonas lata NBRC 102462
AGCACCACCGCGCGCCCGGCCAGCAGCAACAGGGCCAGCACGATGCACACGCCCACGACGAACAGCCGGTCGCGAAACCGCGCCAGCTCCAATTCGACATTCTTGATTTCCGTCATCGCCCTGCCGCTCTACAGGGGCCGATTTTCATCGGGGTCGGGCGCCCGGCGCTGGGGTGCCAACAACAGCAGCGTGGCCACTGGCCACAACAGGGTCTGCATCAAAGGCGAGGCCACCACGCCCCAATCCGGCCACATGCCGCCGGCGGCCAAACGAATGGTGGTGGACATCAGTTGTGCGGTGACGAACAGGGGCAGCACATGGGCCATCTGCCCGCCCAGGCCGAACCACAAGAGCCGCCGGTGCAACGCCACCGAGGCATAGCCCAGCAGCGTGTAGGACAGCGCATGCTGGCCCAACAGCGCGCCCTGGTGCACGTCCATCAGCACACCGCAGATGAAGGCCGCCACCACGCCCACGCGGCGCGGTTGGTGGATGTTCCAGAACACCACCACCAGGGCCAGCATGTCGGGCATCCACCAGGCCCGTCCCACCGGCAGCAGGTTCGTCATCAAGGCAAAGACGATGGAGCCCCACACGAAGAAGGGGTTGGCCGGCAGCAGCAACTGCCCGGAGCCGCGCGGCATGATCATCGCGTGCGGGCTCCGTTGGAAGGTGCTGCGCCGCCGGCCTTGCTGGCGGCTGCGCCTGAAGCGGCAGTGGACGGAGCCGATGCGGCCGCGGCTGCGGCCTCAACACCTTCGTCGGCCCTGCGCGGCTTCATCGGCAGCACCAGCACATGGCGCCGCCCGTCGGCATTGGCCACCGGAGTCAGTTCAATGCGCGCAAAGCTGGTTTCGGCCTGCCGCTGCACCTGCGCCACGCGCGCCACCGGCAGGCCGGGCGGGTACACACCATCCAGGCCCGAAGTCACGAGTTCATCGCCCACCTGCACATCGGCGTTGGCCGCCACGAAGCGCAACTCCATGCCGGCATCATCTGCGCCATCACCGAAGGCCACGCCGCGTTGGCGGGTGCGCTGGTTGAGCACCGGCACCGAAATCTGCTGGTCCTGCAGCAGCGTCACTTCGGCCGACAGCGGGTACACGCGGGTGACCTGGCCCAACAGCCCAGATTCATGGATCACCGGCGAGGCCAGCATGATGCCGGCCACTGAGCCGCGGTCGATCATCACCTTGCGGGAATAGCGGTCGGCCGCCTCGAACAGCACCTCGGCCTGCACCGTGCCCAATGGGGTGGCCGGGCGCAGGCCCATCAGGGCGCGCAGCTCCGCGTTCTCGGCCTCCAACCGGGCCGCACGCGTGATGGCTTCGCTTTGGGAAGCCAGCTGCCGGCGCAGGGTGTCGTTCTGGGCCACCGCCTGCTCCAGCCCTGAGATGTAGCTGCCCACCAGATCGGCCGCGCGGGCGGGCCCAAGGGCTGCGCGCTGCAAAGGCAGCAGCACGGTGGCCAAAGTGGCGCGCAGGGGTTGGGTGATCTGCAGCCGGTGGTCGGCCACCATCAGGAACACGGCCAAAGCCGCGCACAAGGCCAGTTGGCTGCGCGCGCTCGCACCCTGCCTGAAGAAAGGCGGTGGGGTGCGGTCGAGGGTTCCCGGTGGGGCCACGATGCCAGCCTCGCCGGCCGCCTGCGGGGCGGGCGGCCTGTGATGGGGTTACTCGGAGGTGAAGATGCCGCCCAGGCGGTCCATCCGCTCCAGGGCCATGCCGCAGCCTTTGACCACGCAGGTCAGCGGGTCCTCGGCCACCAGCACGGGCAGACCGGTTTCTTCACTGAGCAGGCGGTCGAGGTCGCGCAGCAGCGCACCGCCACCGGTGAGCATCATGCCGCGCTCGGCAATGTCGGCACCCAGTTCGGGCGGCGTCTGCTCCAGCGCGTTCTTCACCGCTGAGACGATCTGGTTGAGCGGATCGGTCAGGGCTTCCAGCACTTCGTTGGAACTCACGGTGAAGCTGCGGGGCACGCCTTCGGAGAGGTTGCGGCCCTTGACTTCCATCTCCTTGACCTCGCTGCCGGGGAAGGCGCTGCCGATGGTCTTCTTGATGAGTTCGGCCGTGGGCTCGCCAATCAACATGCCGTAGTTGCGGCGGATGTAGTTGATGATGGCTTCGTCGAACTTGTCGCCGCCCACGCGCACACTGCCTTTGTAGACCATGCCGCCCAGGGAAATGACGCCCACTTCGGTGGTGCCGCCGCCGATGTCGATCACCATCGAACCCGAGGCGTCGGAAACCGGCAGGCCCGCGCCGATGGCCGCGGCCATGGGTTCTTCGATCAGGTACACCTCGGAGGCGCCGGCGCCCAGGGCCGATTCGCGAATGGCGCGCCGTTCCACCTGGGTGGAACCGCAGGGCACGCAGATGATGATGCGCGGGCTGGGCCGGAAGACCGAGCGCGGGTGCACCATCTTGATGAACTGCTTGAGCATCTGCTCGGTGATGGTGAAGTCGGCGATCACGCCGTCCTTCATCGGGCGGATGGCTTCGATGTTGCCCGGCACCTTGCCCAGCATGGCCTTCGCATCATGACCCACGGCTTGAATGCTCTTCTTGCCATTGGGCCCGCCTTCCTGGCGAATGGACACCACGGACGGCTCATCGAGCACGATGCCCTTGCCGCGCACATAGATGAGGGTGTTGGCCGTACCCAGGTCAATGGCCAGGTCGGTCGAGAAGTGTCGGCGGAATGATTCGAACATGATGCGCAAAAATCGAACACGCGATAATACCCGATCGCCCCGGAATTAAGGGGTTTCCCCAGGTAACCGATGCCCTGCCGGCCCGGCCACGCCGGCTTCCCATGCAGGGTTTGCGCACGAACAGAACGACCGTCATGCCCTTGACCCCCGAAGAAGTCAGCCGCATCGCCCACCTGGCGCGGCTGGAACTCGATGCACCGCAACAGGCGGCCATGCTGCAGCAACTCAATGGATTCTTCGGCATCGTCGAACAGATGAGCGCCGTGGACACCCGCGGCGTGGAGCCGCTGTACACGCCGCTTTCGGCAGTGCAGGCGGTGGAACTTCGCCTGCGCGAAGACGCGGTGACCGAAGCAGTGGACCGTCAGAAGAACCAGCGCAGCGCTCCGGCCGTGCATGAAGGCCTGTTCCTCGTGCCCAAGGTGATCGAATGAGTGCGCCCTTCATCGGTGCGGCCCAAGCCGCACGCCTGATCGCGGGCGGTCAGGCTTCAAGCGTGGAACTCACCACCGAATTTTTGGCGCGAGCCAGGGCGCACGAATCGCTTGGCGCCTTCCTGCACCTGGACGCCGATGCGGCATTGGAGCAGGCACGGGCCGCGGATGCCCGGCGTGCGTCCGGCACCGCCAGCGTGGCGGCGCTCAACGGCGTGCCCATCGCCCACAAGGACATCTTCGTCACCGAAGATGCGCCCACCACCGCGGGCTCAAAGATGCTGCAGGGCTACCGCAGCCCCTTCGACGCCACCGTGGTGGCGCGGCTGAAGGCCGCCGGCGCGGTCAGCCTGGGCAAGCTCAACTGCGACGAATTCGCCATGGGCTCGGCCAACGAAAACTCGGCCTACTTCCCTGCGCAGAACCCATGGGACACCGCGCGCGTGCCGGGTGGTTCTTCCGGCGGCTCGGCCGTGGCGGTGGCCGCGGGCCTGGTGGCCGGCTGCACCGGCACCGACACGGGCGGCTCCATCCGCCAGCCGGCCAGCTTCACCGGCATCACCGGCATCAAGCCCACCTACGGCGTGTGTTCGCGCTACGGCATGATCGCGTTTGCCTCTTCCCTGGACCAGGCCGGCCCCATGGCCCGCAGTGCCGAAGACTGCGCGCTGATGCTTTCGGCCATGGCCGGCTTTGACGAACGCGACAGCACCAGCGCCCAGCGCCCCGCGGTGGACTACGTGGCCCAGATGCAGGCCCCGCGCGCAGGCGCATCGGCCGCCCAACCCCTGAAGGGCCTGCGCATCGGCCTGCCGCGCGAGTTCTTCCCCGCGGCGCTGGCCGCTGATGTGAACGGTGCCGTGCGTGCAGCACTGGGCGAATTGGAAAAGCTCGGCGCTACGCTGGTGGACGTGAGCCTGCCGCGCACCGAGCTGTCGATTCCCGTGTACTACATCATTGCGCCGGCGGAGGCCAGCTCGAACCTGAGCCGCTTTGATGGCGTGAAGTTCGGCCACCGCGCACAGCATTACGGCGACCTGCTGGACATGTACAAGAAGACCCGCGCCGAAGGCTTTGGCGCCGAGGTCAAGCGCCGCATCATGATCGGCGCCTACGTGCTTTCACATGGCTACTACGACGCCTACTACCTGCAGGCGCAGAAGCTGCGCCGCATGATCGCCGACGACTTCCAGCAGTGCTTTGCGCAATGCGATGTCATCGCCGGCCCGGTGGCGCCCACGGTAGCCTGGAAGCTGGGCCAGGGCTCGGACGACCCGCTGCAGGCCTACTTGGCCGACATCTTCACCCTGCCCGCTTCCCTGGCCGGCCTGCCCGGCATGAGCGTGCCGGCAGGGTTTGGCGAAAGCGGCATGCCCGTGGGCTTGCAGCTCATCGGCAACTACTTCGCCGAAGGCACCCTGCTGCACGCCGCGCACGCGCTGCAGCAGGCCACCGATTTCCATCTCAAGACCCCGGAGGCCCTGCGATGAGCGGCGCCAGCAAGTCACTCCTGGTGCGCGGGTGGGAGGTCGTCATCGGCCTGGAAACCCATACGCAGCTCAGCACCGTCAGCAAGATCTTCAGTGGCGCCTCAACGGCCTTCGGCGCCGCGCCCAACACCCAAGCCTGCGCGGTGGACCTGGCCCTGCCCGGCACCTTGCCGGTGATGAACCGCGCCGCAGTAGAACGCGCCATCCGCTTCGGCCTGGCCATTGGGGCCACGGTGGCGCCGCTGTCCATCTTCGCGC
>CAMCTE010000206.1 GCA_945878385.1 Azohydromonas lata NBRC 102462
CTTGAGTTTTTTCAGGCCTTCAATGGCCTTGATGGCGATGCCGCTTTTCGGGCCCTCGGCGGCCGGCAGATCAAACAACAGCACCGGCACCCGCAGGTTGGCCAGATGGGCGGCGATCTGCGCGCCCATCACGCCGGCGCCGAGCACGGCCACCTTGCGCACATTGAATCGATTCATATCGTTTCCTCCGCGGTCCTACCGCTCACTCCACTCGGATCCAGGTTTGTGTGCGGCCCAGCATCGGCGCGCCGATGTAGCCGCGCACTTCCAGCTTCTTGCCACCGTCCACCGGCTTGATGCGCACCTTGTAGGTCTTGCCGTTGTTGGGGTCCAGGATCTCCCCGCCCTCCCACAGCGACTTGTCATCGCTGGCCTTCACACCGCTGATGATGGTCATGCCGGTGACGGGCTGGTCCTTGCGTGCATCGCTGCATTTGTCGCACTTGGCATCCTGTTTGGTCGGGTCCAAGAGCTTTTCGATGCGGCCCACCAAGGCCCCGCCCGCTTCGGTGATGCGCACGAGCGACTTCTCGGCCTTGGTCTCGTCATCGATCGACTTCCACAGCCCCACGGGCGTGGTTTGGGCATCAGCCAGATTGGGCAGCGCCGCGGCCACGCCCACCAGCGCCACGCTCAGAGCCAGGTTCTTCCATGCCTTCATCTTGGGTTCTCCTCTTGTCATTTGTTTCAGAACAGGGCCTCGTCCATCTCCATCAGGGGCTTCACACCCGACCGCGCCGAGCGGATCAACATGGCCGTCTCCGGCAGCAGCTTGGCGAAATAGAAGCGCGCAGTGGCCAGCTTGGCCGTGTAGAACGGGTCGCCCGAGCCCTGCTTGTCCAGGGCCACCCGGGCCATGCGGGCGAAGAAGTAGGCGAACACCAAGTGACCGCACACGCGCAGATAGTCCACCGCAGCGGCACCCACCTCATCGGCATTGCCGAAGCCCTTCATACCGAGTTCGGTGGTGAGCTTGGTCACCTTGTCGCCCAGGTCGGCCAAGGGGTTCACGAACTCCTGCATGTCTTCGTTGACACCCTCTTCTTCGACGAACTCGGCGATGCGCCGGCCAAAGGCCTTGAGCTTCTTGCCGTTGTCGCCCAGCACCTTGCGGCCCAACAGGTCCAGGGACTGGATGGTGTTGGTGCCCTCGTAGATCATGTTGATGCGCGCGTCGCGCACATACTGCTCCATGCCCCACTCGGCGATGTAGCCGTGGCCCCCGTACACCTGCATGCACTCGGAAGTGGCCTTCCAGCCGTTGTCGGTGATGAAGGCCTTGACGATGGGCGTCAGCAGGGCCACTTCGTCGGCTGCGGCCTTGCGCACATCCTCATCCGGGTGGTGCAGCTCTTGGTCAATCAGCATCGCGGTGTGCACGCACAGGGCTCGGCCGCCTTCGGCGTAGGCCCGTGCGGTCAACAGCATGCGCCGCACATCCGGGTGCACGATGATGGTGTCGGCCGGCTGGTCGGGCTGCTTGGGGCCGGTCAAGGAACGCATCTGCCGGCGGTCTTTCGCATAGGCCACCGCGTTCTGGTAAGCCACTTCGGTCAGGCCCAGGGACTGCATGCCCACGCCCAGGCGGGCGGCGTTCATCATCACGAACATGGCGGCCAGGCCCTTGTGCGGTTGCCCGACGAGGGTGCCCACCGCGCCATCCAGCGTCATCTGGCAGGTGGCGTTGCCGTGGATGCCCATCTTGTGTTCCAGGCCCGAGCAAAAGATGCCATTGCGCGCGCCCATCGACCCATCGGCATTCACCATGAACTTGGGCACGACGAACAGGCTGATGCCCTTGCTGCCGGCCGGCGCATCGGGCAGACGGGCCAGCACCAGGTGGATGATGTTGGCCGCGAGGTCGTGTTCGCCGCTGGAGATGAAGATCTTGCCGCCGGTGATCTTGTAGCTGCCGTCGGGCTGCGGTTCGGCCTTGGTGCGCAGCAGGCCCAGGTCGGTGCCGCAATGCGGCTCGGTCAGGCACATCGTGCCGGTCCACTCGCCGCTGGTCAGCTTGGGCAGGTACATGGCCTTCTGCTCGGGCGTGCCGTGGGCATGCAGGCATTCATAGGCGCCGTGGGTAAGGCCCGGGTACATCGTCCAGGCCTGGTTGGCGCTGTTGAGCATCTCGTAGAAGCACTGGTTCACGGTGTGCGGCAGACCCTGGCCGCCATAGGCCGGGTCGCAGCTCAGGGCCGCCCAGCCGCCTTCCACATACTTTGCATAAGCCTGCTTGAAGCCCGTGGGCGGCGTCACCTCGTGCGTGGTCTTGTCGAGCTTGCAGCCTTCGCGGTCGCCCGAGGCGTTCAGGGGCTGCACCACTTCGGCTGCGAACTTGCCGCCCTCTTCCAGCACCGCGTTGATGGTGTCGGTGTCCATCTCCGCATGGGGCGGCAGTTCCTTCAGGGCAGCGCTCACATCCAACAATTCGTGCAGAACAAACTGCATGTCGCGCAGGGGGGGGTGTACGTGGCCATTTCGGGTTCTCCTTGGTGATGGGATCGTGGTCGATGTGTTCGGCGTTGCGTTCAGTGCGCGTGACGCAGGCATTTCCGACCGGCTTCGGTCAAACAGGGTGCGGTGATCCGCATGAATCCGGCCTGTGCCCTCTCCAGGGCGCCAGGGTTGCGTAAAAAACGCGCGTCGTGATGAAGCGCCAGGATCAAACCGTGCAGTTCGAACAGAATTTGCGATGCATCGGTGTCCGGCAACAGGTGACCGGCGTCGATGGCCAGGCGAATGGCGCGCTCCAGCGCCTGGTGCCAGGCCCGCACCATGTCCACCAGCGCATCTCGTACCGGGCCGGGGCGGTCGTCGAATTCCACCGCGCCGCTGATGTAGATGCAGCCCGAATCCAACTCCACCGACACCCGCTTCACCCAGCGCGCAAACAAGGCCTGCAGCCGGGGCATGCCGCGGGTGTCCTTGATGGCGGGGTAGAACACCTCTTCCTCGAACTTGGCGTGGTATTCGCGGATCACTGAGATCTGAAGTTCTTCACGAGAACCAAAATGGGCGAAAACGCCCGACTTGCTCATGCCGGTCATTTCCGCCAGCGCCCCAATGGACAGCCCCTCCAAGCCCACATGGGAAGCCAAGCCCAGCGCGGCGTCCAGGATGGCCGCGCGCGTCTGCTGGCCCTTGTGCTGCGGACTGCGCTCGGCTTTTTCCGCGCGGACGGCGCGGTTGGGCGGAAGGGATTCGCGGGTGGTCATGGACTCAGAAATATTACGAACGATCGTTCTATTTTGAATCATCACACGAGCCACACGGGTCCGTTAGAGGGTCGCCTCGGGATTTCCGTGACTTTTTGTGGCGCGCGTCCGGGGTGAGGCACCTCATCCCTCTGGACACGGCCTGCGGGTCGGTCCTGATGAGGCACGCGCCGTCCTGGGCTAAGCTCGGCGTACAAGGAGTGGACGAATGGATGTGCTCCAGTTGGATTGCTCAGGCCGGCCGCAGGCCTGGATGACGGCGCGCGAAGCGGCAGTGCTCTATGCGACCGACGCCGTGGCCTGGACCTTGGGCGACCCATTCAAGGTGCTGCGGGGCGGTTGGCAGCGCCATTCAGGCCTGCAAAGTCGCATCGAACTCCATCCCATCATCGCGGTGCGCGGCGCCATCCCCTCCAGGGCCTGGCGGCAAGTGCCCACGCTGAGCAACCCCAAGTTGTTCGCCAGAGACCGGCAGTTGTGTGCGTACTGCGGTGGCCAGTTCCGCTGCGACGACCTCACGCGTGAGCACATCGTGCCCACCTCCCGAGGCGGCCAGGACAGCTGGATGAACTGCATCACCGCCTGCCGCGCCTGCAATGGACGCAAGGGCAGCCGCCTGCCCGAAGAGGCCCGCATGCACCCGCTGTATGTGCCTTATGTGCCCAGCCTGTATGAAGACATGATTCTTCGGGGCCGGCGTCTGCTGGCCGACCAGATGGAATTTCTGCTCGCGGGTGTTCCTCGAAACAGCCGGTTGCGCGGGGTCAACGGTACGGGCTGAAATCGCCCTGTATCCGACGGGCTTCGATCTGCGCTGCCGGCCTGCTCGCCACTCACTGCCGGCTCTTGCCGTTGCTGCTTCTGCGCAGGGCGGTCCACCCCGTACCCGGCCGTGCCGGCGCGGCGGCTTCCGATTGGGAAGCGACCAGGCGCACCGGGCCTGCCGTGACGCTTTGGTGGTTGTTCTGTATGTCGACCTCGGCGCTGCCGATGTCAGCGCCACTGGAATCCGCACCCACCACACGCAGCCTGAGAATTCCCCTCGGATGCTCAGTCAAATTCAGCGCGAATGCGAATGGCGGGTCGTTGTCCGTCAGCAGCAGCCGCATACCCGCCCACACTTGAACACGCGCCACTGCGGGCAGGGCCGTCGAGTCCACATCCATTCCGAGCCACGCACCCATCGCCGATGATGGGGTGGGTGCACCGACCGCTGGCGGGGTGCCGGAGCCCTGCACCGCAACCGCGGTGGTGGCGTTGCCAGCAGAGCCCCCTGGTGCGCCAGCCTGTGCGTCGTGCCACCGGCGCGCGGCCGCTACCGCCGCGGCGGCGTTGAGCCGTCCACTGCCGTATTGCGAATCGGCACCTGGAGCGCCAAGGTCCACGGCAGTTTCTCGCAACCATTGTTCGATCTGCGCCGGCGTGGCCTGGGGGGCTGCCTCCCACATCAGCGCCACCACTGCGCTGACCAAGGGTGCGGCGAATGAGGTTCCCCACACCACTCGGTAGCCACTGCCCACACCGGTTGTCCACAAACCGTCTCCGGGTGCTGACAAAGAAAGGTGGGCGCCGAAAGAAGCCCAGGCGGGGCGGGCATCGCGCTCATCCACGGCGCCCACCACCAGCATACCGGCTTGGGCGGTGTGGCTTTCTTCCTGGC
>CAMCTE010000207.1 GCA_945878385.1 Azohydromonas lata NBRC 102462
GTATGGAGGCGCCCACACACCGGTGATCCCGCTCCACCACGGCCACCTTCAAGCCCTTGCAGGCGGCCGCCAAGGCATGAGCTAAACCTACGATGCCTGCCCCCACCACAACCAGATCAAAGGATGCCACTGGACCAAGCTCCTTGAAAGTTCCGGCCCCGCGGATGATTCAGCGCCTGTTGTACTCGGTGCTGGACATCATCGATACCCAAGGCTTGCAGGTTGTGTCCAAATCCGACGCGATCGAACCAGTCCTTCAGGACCTGGTCGCCTTGAATGGCCGGTACGCCCATTACCCGGCAGAGCGAATCGTCGATCTCTTGTGAGTGGCCACAGGCAAGGCGCCACACCACCGGCAACCACACTGCCACAGCCGCGCCATGCGACAAGCCCTGTTCAAGCGTCAGCGGGTAGGACAAGGCATGTGCCAGGGCAGTACGGGTCTGGCTGAAAGCCATGCCGGCTTCCAATGCGGCCAGTGCCAATCCGGCTCGGGGTGACAAGTCTTGTGGACGCTGCAGAGCCAAGGGCAGTTGCTGCAAAACGGTCCGCGCAGCGACTTCGGCCAGGTGTACGCTGACCGGGTTTCGGTGGCGGTTCCAGATGACTTCCAAGGCGTGCCCTAGCGTATCCAGGGCGCTGTCTCGGGTCACCGATTCGGGGCAGCTCAGCGCCAGTCTGGGATCAATGTAGGCGCGATCGGCGTAGGCGTAAGGCTGGTCGAAGGACCGTTTGGTGATCAAGGCCGACTCTGTATCCCACAAGGTCGACCAGCGGGTCACCTCGCTGCCTGTTCCCGCGGTGGTGGGCAGCAGCCAAAGCTCATGTCGGTGCCAGCCCAATGGTGGCACCGAAGATTCCATCAATACCTCCAGGCCTGCCGGGTTACTCCCGGGTGGGCGCAGCCTTACCCACTTCGCCAGATCCATCACGCTGCCGCCTCCCAAGCCCACCAGCACCGCTTTCGGGGAGCGCTCCAAAATCGGCCAAACCCGTTGGGCAATGTGTCGGCCCAGGGCCATCGTGCTCAAACCATCGGGCACCTCCACCCAAGCCAGCAGTGTGTCGGAAACCTCACGGCTGAAGCGATCCACCACCTCATGGGCTCTGGCGCCAGGGAAGGCCAGCACCACCAACGGTCGACCCTGCAACTGCTGTGCTGCTTCATCAGCCGCATGCAGTCCGAACCGGACGGCCACGGGCAGCGACCAGTTGAATGTGTTCAGATGAGGCGACGACGCAGCCATGAAGACAACAGGTCGATGAGGGAAACGGCCACGATCAGGATGATCAGTACCGCACAGGTCTGGGCGTATTGGAACCCTCTGATCACTTCGAAGAGCACCACCCCGATTCCGCCCGCACCCACCATCCCTACTACCGAAGCAGATCTGACATTGGACTCAAACCGGTAAAGTGAATAGCTCAGCCACAAGGGCAGCACCTGCGGGATCACGCCATACAACACCTCCACCAGTCGGTGCGCGCCAGTGGCGCGTATGCCCAGCACGGGCTGAGGATCAATGGCCTCTACCGCTTCGGAGTACAGCTTGGCCAGCGTACCGGTGGTGTGGACCATGAGGGCCAACACACCGGCAAACGGACCTAAGCCCACCGCGACGATGAACAGCATGGCAAATACCATTTCATTGATCGCGCGGCATGCATCCATTAGCCTGCGCACGGGTTGGTGCACCCACGCGGGAGCCATGTTTTGCGCGCTCAGCAGCCCCATGGGTACTGCGGCGATGATGGCCAACAGCGTGCCCCATAGGGCGATTTGCAGCGTCACCACCATCTCTGAGAGATACAGCCGCCAGTCCTTGAAGTCAGGCGGGAAGAACTCCCGCCCGTAGGTGCTGATGTTGCCCGCATCCCTCATCAGGTCCAGCGGGCGAATCTCCGCGCCATGCCAGGCCCAGGCCAATACGCCCAATGCGGCCCCCCAGGCGAGGTACCAAACCAGACCGCGGCGCTCCTGCGCCATGCGCTGCTCAAGCAGCAACAGGGCCTGAGGGCGGTCCAGCGAGGTAGTCACTTGCGCAGCGCTGCCAGGCGTGCATCGATTTCCGCAAGCGCTTTGGTCTTGTCGGCCTCGGCCATCTTGTCGTCGCCAATGATCTTTGCGCGGTCACGGGCCAGTTCCAATTCACGGATAGGAATAAGCTGGTCGTTGGTTGATGCGCGGAATCCTGCGTAGTTGTAGATGTTCTTGAGGATGTCGCGCTCCGCGGTGTCCGTCTTGGCGTAACCCAGCACGAAGCTGCGCAGGCGCTCCTTGACCGTTGGGTCCAAGTCCTTGCGCCACACCAGAGGATCGCTGGGGATCAGCGGGCTGCGCCACAACACGCGGATCTGGCTGGCCAACTCGGGCTTGGTGGATTCCAGTTTGCCCATGTCCTCGGTGTTGTTGGTGGCCACATCAACTTGCTTGGCCAGGACGGCCTGGATGTTTGCGCCGTGGCTGGCGTTGCGCACGGTCTTGAATGTGGTGCGGTGGTCGATGCCGTTCTTGGCGAACAGGTAAAAGGTGGGCACCAAAAAACCCGAGGTGGAATTCGGGTCACCGATTCCGAAATTGATGCTCTTGCCATTGCGGAATACATCCTCTACCGAGCGGTAGGGGCTGTCCTTGTGTGTAATCAGCAACCCGTGGTAGCCGAAGGTGCCGTCTGCATACATCAGCTGCGCGAACACCTCGCCATTGGCGCGATCGACGGCCTCCATCGCTGCCTTGTTGCCATACCAGGCAACCTGAACCTTGTTGAAGCGCATGGCCTCGATCACGCCGGCGTAATCCGGGGCGTAAAAGCTTCGCACCTTGAGGCCGGTCTTCTTTTCCATGTCGCGAAAGAAGGGTTCCCACCGTTCGCGCTGGGCCGAGGCCGAATCGGTGGCGATGATGCCGAAGTTGATTTCTTGCGCTGCGGCCAGTGTGGTGGCCAGGGTGGCGGCCAAGGCCGCGATCCATCGGATGGCTTTCATATCGATTCCTTTTCTCAAGTCACTGCCGGGTGGGTTGAATGGAGGTGCGAGGGCGGGCTATTGAGGTCAACGGCGTCTGCGGACAACAGCTCCTGCGCACCCTGACCGTAGAGATCTCGGATGAGTTCCCCATCAAGGTATTGGCTCGGGCCGTCGAAGAGGACCCGCCCGCGCTTGAGCGCGATGACTCTGTGGCAGTAGCGGCGGGCCAGATGAACCTGATGCAGGCTCACCACCAAGGTGATGCCCAAGCGTGCGTTGAGTTCAACCAGGTGATCCATCACACGCTTGGTCGATTCAGGGTCGAGCGAAGCCACGGGCTCATCGGCCAGCACCACCTGGGCGCCCTGCAGCAGCACCCGGGCGATGGCCGCACGCTGTTGTTGCCCACCTGACAGGGTAGAGGCGCGCTGAAAAGCCTGTTCAGTCAGGCCGAGTTGAGCCAGGGCCTGTAGGGCCTGTGCCTGCTCGTCAGCGCTGAAGTTGCCTGTTGCCAAGCGCCACAGTGGAACCCTCGACGACAAGCCCAACAGCACATTGGTGAGTACAGGCAAGCGTCCGACCAGGTTGAATTGCTGGAAGATGACGCCTACATCTCTTCGAAGTTCACGTGCCTCGGGCTGGATTTCGCCATGCGCCTGCATGGAGCGGCCCAGGATTTCGATGCCTCCTGAATCCCGGTCGCTGCGCTCCAAGCCGCTCAGCAAACGGATGAGAGTGGACTTCCCCGATCCTGAAGCGCCGAGCAGTGCCACACGCTCGCCCGCAGTCACGCGGAAATCGATGTTGTCGACGGCCAAATGATGCCCAAAATGCTTTCGCGCGTGGTTCACCACGATCGCATCAGCGCGCGGGGTTCGAGGCATGTTCACGACTCAAGCTTATTGATGCGGCGTGACGGACTCGTGACGATCCCGCTCAAGGGGGTCGGTCTGCCGGCGGCCGCTTCAGCTTTGAAGCAGTCCTCGAGCCAGACCCAAATAATGCGACAGTGATGGTGTTGGGTGGTCCGCTCGCTTTGCCAAGTCATCCCATCGGCGCAGTTGCAGCGCCTCTCGGGAATAGGGCAGTCGCTCGAATTCGTCTGCCTCGGGGGCTGTCATTGCGCCGCCCTGCAGTTCCAGTGTGCGTTTGGACTGCGGCGATAGTTGTTCCCAGTAGTCCTGGTGCCGCAGGCACAGCCAACGCTTGGCCTGCACATGCAAACGAACGGGTTCGCTGACGGAGCGCCCAAACCACTTGCTCAGGGCTTGAGCGCCCAGGCGCTCGTGTGCATCGTTCTGGTCCGCTGCAACCGCTGCGGCAGCATCTGGGTGCAGCATGTGTCCGATGTCATGCAGAACGGCTGCCAAGATCAACGCGGGAGCGGCGCCACTTTCCTGCGCCAAGAAGCCACATTGAAGGGCATGTTCAAGCTGCGTCACTTCTTCGCCGTATCGGAGTGAGCCGTAGGCCTTGAACAGGGCTTCGATGGCTGCAATGCAATTTTCGTCACCTTCGGTGTCACCGCACGGTGTCATTTCAATCCCCCTGCTGTTGCTGGCCGAGCTTCCAAAGAGCCTGCCCCATGCTCACGCGCTGCCCCCACTGCAGTTCCGGCACAGGCTCTACGCCGGGCGGCGCCAGTACGATGATCGTAGAGCCGTGCTCAAACCAGCCCATCTCCTGGCCGCGCACGTAGGCGGCATCGGTGGCGATCTCGTTGGGGCCGCGGTAGCGGATGTGCAACGGCACATCCAGTGCGTGCAGCCGCATGCTGGCCACGAGGATGGCGGCCACCGGCACGATCAGCAGTGGAGTGCCGTCCTTCAGCCGCGTGTGCAGCACCGCGCGTTCGTTGCGGCAAAACAGCCGCTCCACGCGCTTGAGTGC
>CAMCTE010000208.1 GCA_945878385.1 Azohydromonas lata NBRC 102462
AGGCCAACGCCCAGACCATCAAGACGCAGGACCAGATCCTGCAGACCCTGGTCAACATCCGCTGATTGATCCCGACCAGGCGCAAACCCCCACGGAGACTGACCCATGGACAAGATGCTCTATGTGATGAACTCCGGCGCCAAGGCGGCGATGCAGCGGCAGGAGGTGTTGGCCAACAATCTGGCCAATGCCTCCACCGTTGGTTTTCGCGCCGAACTGCACGCCATCCGTTCCGTGCCGGTAACTGGCAGCGCGGCCAATACGCGCGCCTTCGCATTGGAAACCACCGTCGGCTACAACGACCAACCAGGCGCGCTTCAACCCACCGGGCGCTCACTGGATGTGGCCGCGCGCGGCAACGCTTGGTTTGCGGTGCAGTCGCTGGATGGCACCGAGGCCTACACCCGCAACGGCGCCTTCGATGTCAACGCCGAGGGCGTGCTCACATTGCGCAACGGCCTGCCGGTGCAGGGCGAGGGTGGCCCCATCACCATTGCGCCCAATGCCTCGGTTGAAATAGCCGCCGATGGCACGGTGTCGGCCACGGTCTCGGCCGCTGGCGCCCGGCCCGAGGTGGTGGGCCGACTGAAATTGGTGGAGCCCACGGCCCCGTTGCAGCGCGGCACTGACGGCCTGTTCAGGCCTGCGGGCGGCCAGGAGTTGCCTGCCAGTGACGCGGCCCGCGTTCAAAGCGGCGTGTTGGAAGGCTCCAATGTCAGCCCGGTGGAGGCCATGGTGGCGATGATCGCCGCAGCCCGTCAATTCGAGCAGCAGATGAAGCTGATGCAGACGGCCGAGAAGCAGGAGCAGAGTGCCTCCAAGCTCCTGACCACGGGCATGGGTTGATCAACCCGAATTGCGCAAGCCCGCCGCGATGCCGTTGATGGAGATGTGAATACCGGTCTGTACCCGCACGATTTCCGGGTCGCCTTCACGGCGATTGCGATAGCGCCGAATCAATTCCACCTGCAGGTGGTTCAAAGGGTCCAGATAGGGGAAGCGGTGTTGGATCGACCGCGCCAGCGATGGGTTGCTGGCCAGTCGCTCCTGCTCCCCCGTGATCTGCTCCAGTGCACGGTGACAGCGTTGCCATTCACGCTCGATGGCAGCGAACTGCCGTTTGGCCAGCGCTCGGTCCTCCACCAAATCCAGGTAGCGCGAAGCCACGCGCAGGTCGCTCTTGGCCAGCACCATGTCCATGTTGCTCAGCAGGGTGCGGAAGAAGGGCCACTGCTTGGCCATGCGGCGCAGCAGGGCCAAACGCTGGTCCTGCTCCTTGCCCGCTTTGCCCAACCAGCGCTCCACTGCTGAACCGAAACCCGCCCAGCCCGGTAGGCTGACGCGACACTGGCCCCAGCTGAAGCTCCAGGGGATGGCGCGCAGGTCGTCGATGGACCAACCCATGCGGCCGTCCCGTGGCCGCATGGGCGGGCGCGAGCCGATGTTCAATTCCGCCAGTTCGCGAATGGGCGTGGCCGAGAAGAAGTATTCGGTGAAGGCCGGCTCGCCGTACACCAGCGTGCGGTACGACTCGTAACTGGCCTGCGAAAGCTCGGCGGCCGCAACCAGGAACGCCTTGGGCACTGGCTTGGCCGCTTGCAGCAGCGTGGCTTCCAGCGTGGCCGAGACCAGCGTTTCCAGGTTGCGTCGGCCGATCTCCGGGTGTGAATACTTCGACGCAATCACTTCGCCCTGTTCAGTCAGCCGTATCTGCCCATTCACCGTGCCTGGAGGCTGCGCCAGGATGGCTTGGTAGCTCGGGCCACCGCCTCGCCCCACCGTGCCGCCGCGGCCATGGAAAAGGCGCAGTTTCAGGCCGTGCTCCCTCCTCAGTGGGTCGAACAATTCCACCAGTCCCAGTTCTGCCTGGTACAGCTCCCAGTTGCTGGTGAAGAAGCTGCCATCCTTGTTGCTGTCGCTGTAGCCCAGCATCACATCCTGCTCGCTGCTGCCGTTGAGCAGCAGGGCCAGCACGCCCGGCAGGCCCAGGTATTCGCGCATCACGAGCGGCGCGCGGCGCAGGTCGTCGATGGTCTCGAACAGGGGCGAGACGATCAGGTCGCAGCGTGCACCCGGTGCACCCAGGCGGCCATGCATCAGGCCGCATTCCTTTTGCAGCAGCAGCACCTCCAGCAGGTCGCTTACCTCTTCCGTGTGCGAAATGATGGCGTGTCGGATGGCCTGGCGCCCGTGTCGCGCAATCCCTTCACGCGCCATCTCAAACACCGCCAGTTCGCGCTGCGTGGTTTCGTTGTAGGTTTGATTGGGCACACGCAGGGGCCGCGGGTCGCGCAGGGCACGCATCAGCACCTCGCGCCGTTTCGCTTCGTCCAGCGCTGCATAGGCACTGCACATCTGTGCGGCCTCCAACAGCTCCGCCACCGCCACCTCGTGCTTGTCCGAGCTTTGCCGCAGGTCCACCGTGGCCAAGTGAAAGCCGAACACTTCCACTGCGCGGATCAGGGGCAGCAGGCGAGGTGTGGCCAGCGCTTGCGCGCGGTGGTGTTCAAGCGAACGGCGGACGACATGCAGGTCGGCCATCAACTCCTCGGGGCTGGCGTACGCGGTGGTGGGCGCCACCGCATGAGCCAGGGCTTCCGTTGCGGTCAAGCTGCGAAGCGTAGCGGCCAGCCTTGCGTACACGCCGATCAGGGCGCGCCGGTAGGGTTCGTCCTGCCGGTGCGGGTTGGCGTCGGTGGACCGTTGTGCCAACTCGGCCATCTCCGGTGTGATCTCGGCCAGGGTCTGCGAAATCGACAGTTCCGCGCCCAACTCGTGCACCTGTCGCAGGTAGTGCCGCAGCGCCACCTCGCATTGGCGAGCCAGCGCCCGCTGCAGCGTGGCGGCGCCCACATTGGGGTTGCCATCGCGGTCACCGCCAATCCAGTGGCCCATACGGAAGAAGGGCTCGATCCGGTGCCCCGGCAGTGCTTCTTCCAACTGCGCATACATGCGCGGAATTTCGGTCAGGAAAGTGCTGCCGTAGTAACCCAGCGCGTTCTCAATCTCATCGGCCACCGTCAGCCGCGTGGTGCGCAGCATGCGCGTTTGCCAAAGCTGCGTGATGCGCGCCCGCAACTGCAACTCCACTGCGCCGCGCTCGCGGTCTCCGTGCGCCTGGTCCCATTGCGCAATCAACGCCGCCAAGGCGCGCTGTGCGTCCAGGATGCTTTGCCGCTGCACCTCGGTAGGGTGGGCGGTCAGCACCGGGGAAATGCACGAATGGCGCAGCAGCGCCGCCACTTCAGACCCGCGCACGCCGGCATCAGCCAGCCGCTCAAGCGTCAGTGCCAGAGAGCCTTCCTGCAGATGCCCCTGCGCTTCATGGTGCTCACGGCGGCGCACATGGTGGCGGTCTTCCGCAATGTTGGCCAAGTGGCTGAAGTAGCTGAAGGCGCGGATCACCATCACCGTTTGGTCACCGCTGAGGTTGGCCAACAACCGGTTGAGCACGCGGCCGGCCGATGCATCCTTCTTCAAGCGAAACGCCACCGACAGTTGCCGCACCCGCTCCACCAGTTCATACGCCTCCACGCCCTCGTGTTCACGGATGACATCGCCCAAGAGCCGCCCCAGTAGGCGTATGTCTCGCACCAGGGGCTGGTCTTTGTCGATTTCGGACGGGCTGATGCGGGGGCGCGTGGTCTTGGGCATGGGCGTGCGGTGACGGCGTTTTGGCAGGGTCGCCGCAAGCGGCCGAACCACAAGCCTGAACGAAGAGGTTGTGCAGTAAAGTGTAACAAGGTTACAAAATAAACCAATAAAAAAAGAAACTAAATTCCCAAATCAGATGCGTCCTCATAATGTCCCCATGAATTCGTCAGGTACACCTTCCTCCCCGTCGAACAACCCGGTCGGAGCTGCGGCTGCGCCTGTGGTCATCGCCACACGCGAAAGCCGCCTGGCCCTATGGCAAGCCGAGCATGTGAAGGCCCTGCTTGAACAGCGCTTCGGCTTGGCGGTTTCCCTTCTGGGCATGACCACCCAGGGTGACCAGATCCTGGACCGTGCACTCAGCAAAGTGGGCGGCAAGGGCCTGTTCGTCAAGGAACTGGAAACGGCGCTGCAGGAAAAGCGTGCTGACCTGGCCGTGCATTCCCTCAAAGATGTGCCGATGGACCTGCCGGCGGGTTTTGTACTGGCCGCCGTGATGGAGCGCGAAGACCCGCGCGACGCTTTCGTCAGTCCGCGCTACGCAGACCTGGCCAGCCTTCCCCAGGGCGCTTGCGTCGGCACTTCCAGCCTGCGCCGGGTGGTGATGCTGCGAGCGCTGCGGCCCGACCTTCGGATCGAACCCCTGCGCGGCAACCTGGACACCCGGCTGCGCAAGCTCGACGACGGTCTGTACGACGCCATCGTGCTGGCCGCGGCCGGGCTCAAGCGCCTGGGCTTGGCCGATCGCATCCGCGCCGTGTTCGACACCGATCAGATGCTGCCGGCCGCAGGGCAGGGCGCGTTGGGCCTTGAAATCCGTGAGGACGACAGCCGCCTGGGCACCGTGCTTCAGGCCTTGGTGCACACACCCACCTGGTTGGCCGTTCATGCCGAGCGCGCGGTTTCCCGCACCCTGGGCGGCAGTTGCAGCATGCCCTTGGCCGCCCATGCGCATTGGCAGGGCAGCGAACTGCAGCTCAGCGCGGCGCTCGGCCATCCTGGGCAGCCCCAGGCGCCGCTGTTGCGCGTGGCCTTGCAGCGCGGCATCACCGATGCACTCGCGGCTGAAGCACTGGGGCGCCAGGCCGCGCAGGCTGTGCTGGACCAGGGCGGGCGCGCCTACCTGGAAGTCGCCACGGGTACCACCTGACCGGTCAATCTGCGCCCGGGGGCACACCGGCACGGCCG
>CAMCTE010000209.1 GCA_945878385.1 Azohydromonas lata NBRC 102462
TGCTGCGCTCGAATGCGCATCTGGGCGATGATGTGCGCGCGGCTGATTTGTCGCACGCCTACACGCCCAGCTTTGGCCTGATGGGGCATGAGTCGCTGATCATGCAGCAAAGCGATATCGGCTCCATCGCCGCCAGCGTCAAGGACTGCCTGCGCTGCGGTAAGTGCAAGCCGGTGTGTGCCACGCATGTGCCGCGCGCGAATCTGCTCTATTCGCCCCGCAACAAGATCTTGGCCACCTCGCTGCTGATTGAGGCCTTCCTCTACGAGGAGCAGACCCGCCGCGGCGTGTCGATCAAGCACTGGGGTGAGTTCGAGGACGTGGCTGACCACTGCACCGTGTGCCACAAGTGCGAAAGCCCCTGCCCGGTGAAGATCGACTTCGGCGACGTGTCGATGAACATGCGCAACCTGTTGCGCAAGATGGGTCAGAAGACCTGGCGGCCAGGCAATGCGGCGGCGATGTTCATGTTGAACGCGACCAACCCGCAAACCATCAAGGTGGCGCGTTCGCTCATGGTGGATGTGGGCATGAAGGCCCAGCGCTTCGCGCACGACGTGCTGAAGCTGGCCGCGCGCAAGCAGACTTCGGCGCCCCCGGCTTCGGTGGGCTCGGCTCCCATCAAGGAGCAGGTGATCCACTTCATCAACAAGAAGATGCCCGGTGGCCTGCCCAAGAAGACCGCGCGCGCATTGTTGGACATTGAAGACCGCGACTACGTGCCCATCATCCGCGACCCTTCCAAAGCGTCTGCGGAGTCGGAGGCGGTGTTCTACTTCCCGGGCTGTGGGTCGGAGCGTCTGTTCAGCCAAGTGGGCCTGGCCACCCAGGCCATGCTGTGGCATGCGGGTGTGCAAACCGTGCTGCCGCCGGGCTACTTGTGCTGTGGCTACCCGCAGCGCGGAAGCGGGCAGTTCGACAAGGCCGACAAGATCATCACCGACAACCGGGTGCTGTTTCATCGCGTGGCCAACACGCTGAACTACCTGGACATCAAGACGGTGGTGGTGAGCTGCGGCACCTGCTACGACCAATTGCAGGGCTATGAGTTCGACAAGATCTTCCCCGGTTGCCGCATCGTGGACATCCACGAATACCTGTTGGAGCGCGGCATCACGCTGCAATCCAAGGGTGCCTACCTTTACCACGACCCCTGCCACAGCCCGATGAAGTTGCAGGACCCGATGAAGACGGTGAAGGCGCTGGTGGGTGAGCAGGTGCTCAAGAGCGAGCGCTGCTGCGGCGAGAGCGGCACGCTGGGCGTGACACGCCCGGACATTTCCACCCAGGTGCGCTTCCGCAAGGAAGAGGAATTGAAGAAGGGGGAGGCCGCTTTGCGTGCGTCAGGTGCCGTGGCCGAGCAGAGCGATGTGAAGATTCTGACCTCCTGCCCGAGTTGCCTGCAGGGCCTGAGCCGTTATGGAAACGACCTGAACAACGGCCTGCTTGAGGCCGACTACATCGTGGTGGAGATGGCGCGCAAGATTTTGGGCGAGAACTGGATGCCTGAATATGTGGCGCGTGCCAACGCCGGTGGCATTGAGCGGGTGTTGGTGTGAGCGACGAGGTGACCGGCGCAGCCGCAGCCTGCGTGCTGTGCGGCCCCGATGACGACCAAAGCGCGTACCTGGTGGCCCGCAGCCGCGACTGGCGCGTGGTGCGGGTGCTGGACAACGGCGACCACCCGGCCTTCTGGCGCGTGATCTGGAATGACCACGCCGCCGAGATGAGCGACCTGGAGCCGCCGCAGCGCAGCGCACTGATGCAGGTGGTGTGCAAGGTGGAGGCGGTGATTCGCCGAGAATTGCAGCCGCACAAGGTCAACTTGGCCAGCCTGGGCAATGTGGTGCCGCACCTGCATTGGCATGTGATCGCCCGCTGGCAGGACGACCCGCATTTCCCGCAGCCGATCTGGTGCACACGCCAGCGAGATGCCACCATGGCCCACCGTATGCGCCTGGAGGTGAGCCTGCCCCAGGTGGACCGCGCGATCCAAACCGAACTGATGAACCGTTGAAGACCATGAGCAGCACCAAGACCCCCGCGCCCACCGGCCTGACGCTGCACCAGCAGTCCAAAATCCTGGAGGTCAGCTACGAGGACGCGCAGACCTTTCGGATTCCCTTTGAGCTGATGCGGGTGTATTCGCCTTCGGCCGAGGTGCAGGGCCATGGCCCCGGGCAGGAGGTGCTGCAAACCGGCAAGCGCCATGTGGGCATCACCGGCTTGGAAACCGTGGGCCACTATGCGGTGCAGCCCGAATTCGATGATGGCCACAACTCCGGCATCTTTTCCTGGGAATACCTGTACTTCCTGGGTTCGAAGCAAGCCGAGTTGTGGGCCGAGTACGAACAGCGCTGCACCGAAGCAGGTGTCAGCCGCGACGCGCCGATGGCTGCTGTCGCATCGTCGGGTGGTGGCTGTGCCAGCCACGGGCACCAGCACTGAGGACGACATCCATGGCCACCACCCATTTCGGCTATCAGTCCGTCGATGAGGCGCAGAAGGCAGCGCGCGTGCGCGGTGTCTTCGATTCGGTCGCGCAGAAGTACGACGTCATGAACGACCTGATGTCGGGTGGCCTGCACCGTGCCTGGAAGGCTTACACGGTGGCGGTGGCTGGCGTGCAGCCGGGGCATCGCGTACTGGACATTGCCGGCGGCACGGGCGACCTGGCGCGCGCGTTTGCCAAGGCCGTGGGCCCTAGCGGCCTGGTGGTGCACACGGATATCAACGAAGCCATGCTGCGTGTGGGCCGCGACCGGCTGATCGACGAGGGCATGGCCCTGCCGACCAACCTGTGTGACGCAGAGAAACTGCCCTACCCCGAAGGCACCTTCGACCGGGTAAGCGTGGCCTTCGGCCTGCGCAACATGACGCACAAGGATGCGGCCTTGGCCGAGATGTGCCGGGTGCTCAAGCCCGGCGGGCGCCTGCTGGTGTTGGAGTTTTCCAAAGTGGCCGCACCCTTGAGCAAGCCCTACGACTGGTACTCATTCAACATCCTGCCCAAGCTGGGGCAGATGATTGCGGGGGATGCCGAGAGCTACCGCTACCTGGCGGAATCGATCCGCATGCACCCGGATGCTCAGACGCTCAAGGGGATGATGAAGTCAGCGGGTTTCGGGCATGTGGATGTGCACAAGCTGACCGCGGGGGTGGTGGCTTTGCACGTGGGCATCAAGTGTTGAACTGAAACAGAACCGCCACGTCCGGGCTGCGCCCGGCGCGGGGGCCTACGACCTTCCATAGGTGTCCTCAAACCGCACGATGTCGTCTTCGCCGAGGTAGCTGCCAGACTGCACCTCGATGATCTCCAGCGGCACCTTGCCGGGGTTGGCCAGGCGGTGCACCTGGCCGAGTGGGATGTAGGTGCTCTGGTTCTCCGACAGGATGATGGTCTTGTCGCCATTGGTCACCTCGGCCGTGCCGCTGACGACGATCCAATGTTCGGCGCGGTGGTGGTGCATCTGCAGGCTCAATGAAGCACCGGGCTTGACCATGATGCGCTTGACCTGGAAGCGCGGGCCGTGGTCGATGCTGTCGTACCAGCCCCAGGGGCGGTGCACCTTGCGGTGCAGGGCATGTTCTTCTCGCTTCTGAGCGGTCAGGGTGCCCACGATCTGCTTGACCTCCTGGCTGCGTGCGCGGTCGGCCACCAGCACGGCGTCGGGTGTTTCCACGATCACCACATCTTTCAGACCTACGGCGCCCACCAGGCGGTTGGTGGCATGCACCAGGGTGTTGCGACTGTCGCGGATGATGGCGTCGCCCTGCGCGGCGTTGCCGTGTTCGTCGTGCGCGGCTACTTGCCACACCGCTTCCCAGGCGCCCAGGTCGTTCCAGCCCGCGTTCAGCGGCACCATGCGGATGGCTTGTTCGGTGCCCGGGCATTTCTCCATCACCGCGTAGTCGATGGACTCTGAAGGGATGGCGGCGAACAGCGCCTTATCGGGTCGCACAAAGACCTGGTCGGTCTTGCGTGCGTCCCAGGAGGCGCGGGTGGCGGCTTCGATGTCGGGCCGCAACCGCGCAAGGGCCTTGAGCCAGCTGGAGGCTCGCAGCACGAACATGCCGCTGTTCCAGGTGTAGCCGCCTTCAGCCAGGTAGCGCGCCGCGGTGGCGGCGTCGGGCTTTTCCACGAACTGCAGCACCGTGTGCGCGCCGTGGGGGTCGGCGGCCTTGTCGCTGCGGATGTAACCGTAGCCCGTTTCAGGGCGGTCGGGGGTGATGCCCAAGATCACGATGGTGCCGTCCGCGGCAGCGGCCACAGCGGCCTGCAGTGCGGCCTGGAAGGCGGCGGGATCGGTGACCGTCTGGTCGGCGGGCGTCATCACGAGAATGGGATCGTCCCCAGTGGCGGTGGCCTGCAGCGCGGCCAGCGTGAGGGCCGGTGCAGTGTTGCGCCCGGTGGGCTCCAGCAACACGGCCTTGGGGGCCACGTCCATCTCGCGCAGCTGGTCGAGCACCAGAAAGCGATGGTCTTCATTGCCCACGATTAGGGGGGTGCCCACGTTCAGGCCTGCATCGCTCAGCCGGGTCAACCGCCGCACGGCTTGCTGGAACAGGCTGCTGCGGTCATCAGGGTTGGCACCGAGCACCAGGAATTGTTTGGGGTAGCCGGCACGCGACAAGGGCCACAGACGGGTGCCCGAGCCCCCGGCCATGATGACGGGTACGACCGTTGCGGCGGGCATGGTGGTGTTGGTGTTCATGGAGCCTCCAAGCCCGAGATGGTATCGCCGCTGATGCGCGAGCTCGACGCATGGGGAGTGACCGACCGGTCTTCAACCATGGCCACTGACTCGGCGCTGGGATGTCGGGATGTCA
>CAMCTE010000210.1 GCA_945878385.1 Azohydromonas lata NBRC 102462
CTCACCGCCGGCATGCGCGGCCAGATGGTCGAACTCAGCAAGAACCAGCCCGCACCACAATTGGTGCCGGCCGTTGACCTTTTGGCCCAGAGCGCCCGCAGCGCCCTGCCGCTGATGGCCCGCAGTGCCGGAGAACCGGCCGCCACCGTCGCCACCAGCACCACGGCCGCCACGCCCAGTTCAACCCCCGCCGCCGACGCCGCCAAGCCGGTCACCGGCTCTGAGCGCCCGGCCCTCACCGAATCCATCGCCGCCAGCGTGGCCAAGCAGGCCGTGGCCGCCCCGGTCATAGAAGGCATGGTTTGGCTGCGCCCGCGCGCCACCGCCCCGGCCGGCGACACCCTCAGCCGCTTGTATTCAGCGGCTGACGCCGCCGGGCGCCGCGCCACCGTCGGCAGCCTTGATTACACGCTGTTCTCCGCCGGCGCACCGTTTTCGGCTGCCAATGTCATCGCAGGCGGCGAATCCATCGCCAGTTTCCGCCTGGGCGGCGCCAGTGCCACCCTCGTGAACACCGAAGGCAAGGTTTTGGAAGGCGTACAGGTTGGCGCGGGCTCCCTCAAGCTCGATTTCACCCGCCAGCTTTTCTCCACTTCCCTGGCCCTGTCCAGCGCCCTCTTGGGCCAAACCGACCTCACCGCCAGCGGCGCCATCACTGCAGCCGGCTACTTCTTTGCCGTCTCGGACAATCTGTTCCTGGCCGGCGCCGTGAACGGCAATGCCAAAGAAGCCGGCTACCTGTTTGAAAAGCGGGTTGACCCGGGCATCGTCCGGGGGATCACCCTGTGGGGCCGCTGAAGCCCCCGGCCGCTTCGCAGGACCGCACGGAACAAACGCCCCGGTCGGTCTTGATGACTTGGGTCATGCACCACGGCGCCGGGCGCACCGGCATCCTGCTCGTGCTCAGCGCCCTGGTGGCAGTCGTCATCGCCGCGCTGTGCGTCACGGTCCTGTCGCCCCTCGTGCGCGACATCGAAGGCCGTTCAGCCGACCTTGTCTACCGCTGGGGCGCCGACCGCGCGCCCGAGCGCCGTGTCATCTTGGTGGACATCGACGAACGCAGCCTCGCGGAAATCGGCCCCTGGCCCTGGCCCCGACAAACCCAAGCCCAACTGATGGACCGCCTGCAGGCCGCCGGCGCTGCTCTGCAGGTTTGGGATTTCACCTTCGCCGGTGAGGGCGCCGGCAGCACGCCCGCGCAGCGCCAACAGGGGATGCAACAGCTGCGCCAGGCCATCCAGCAACACGGCGTGGTCACCGGCCAAATCCTGGCCTTGCCCGGCAGCCTCACTGGCCGGCCGGCCGATGCCCCAGCCATCCGGGAAGGCGTCCCCGCCGGCGCCCTGGCCTGGGACCGCTGCGGCGCCCCGTTCCCCACGGCCACCGGCCACCTGTCCCCGCCCGAGCCGCTGCTCCAAGGCCTCCAGGCTCCGGCTGTCGGCCACATCACCCCACGCCTCGAAGGCGACGGTCTTCTCCGTCGCCAGCCGGCCGTCATCTGTTGGGAAGGCCGCGCCTATCCCGCCTTGGCCCTGGCTGCCGTCAACAGCGCCAGCGGTGGCCAAGGTTGGGAATTGGAGCGTGGCGGGTGGTTCGAAGCCCCCTGGCTGCTCCGTCAACAAGGCCCCGCCGGTGGCATCAGTTTGCCCTTGGACGAAGCCGGCGACCTCACCATCGCCTGGCGCCAGCATCCTGTCGGGTATGTCAGCATCAGTGCCGCCGACGCACTGGCGGGCCGCTTGCCCAGCGGCATGCTCGAAGGTGCGTGGGTGCTCGTGGGCGGCAGCGCCTTTGGCCTCAACGACCGGGTGGCCACCCCTTTCAGCCCTCAATCCCCGGGCATGATCGCCCACGCCCAGTTGCTGCTCAACGCGCTGGACGAACGCACCCCGCACACCCCGCGCGCCCAGGGCACCTTGCAGGCCGGTGCGGTCGTCTTGGGCCTGGCTTTGTTGGGCGCCGCCTACGGCTGGCGCCGCCGGGGTCGCCCGTCCAGCCCGGGCGGTGCAAGCACCGGCCCCAGCGGTGCCGCGTCCAGCCCCTCCGGGGTGGCTGCGGCCACCCTGCCGCTGTTGGCGCTCCTGGCCCTACCCATCCTGTGGGCCGCGCACGCGGTGGCGCTCTTGGCCTTCAGCATTTCCATCGGCTGGTTCACACCCGCCATCACTGTCGTCACCTTCGGCTTCACTTTGGGCCTGCTCGCCCATGCCCGCAGCCGGGTCGACCGCGAACGCCTGTTCCGCCACCTGGCCAGCTACCTGCCCGCACCCGTGGCTCAAACACTGGCTGGCCAAGACCCTTCCAACCGCATCCTGGCCAGCCAGCGCGCCATCACCGTGCTGTTCGCCGACATCCGAAACTTCTCCGCTTTCTGCGAAGCCCGCCCGCCCGAAGAGGCCGCAGGCGTCCTGCATGGCTTCCTGATGAAGGCACACGCCATCGTGCGCGCTCATGGCGGTGAAGTCGAAGCATTGCAGGGCGACACCCTGGTGGCCACTTGGAATGCCATGCCCGAAGCCGACGGCGCCACCCCAGGCGGGGCACACGATGCCGCCGAACGCGCTCTGCAGGCCGCCCGTGAATTGCTGCGTTCAGCCGAAGAATTCCTGCCCAATCAGGCCCTGCCCGGCCTTGAACCCCTGGCCTTGGGAATCGGCCTGGAAACTGGCCCGGCCATGACGGGCTCCATCGGCCCCGCTGAACGCCGCACCCACGCCGTGCTCGGCCGCACCGTCACCATCGCCAGCCGCCTCGTGGGCATGACCACCGACCTCGCCCACCCCCTGCTGGTGGGCGAAGGCATGGCCGCCCAGCTCGGCGGGCAGCTCGGTGGGCAGCGCCTGCAGTCCCTTGGCGTGTTCCTGCTGGAAGGCTTGCGGGTGCCGCACCATGTGTATGCGTGGCCCCTGGGGCTTCAGCCCAGCGCAACCACGGGCGCACAACCCGGTTCCGACACCGGTACCCAGCCCGGTACCCAGCCCGCCGTCCAGCCCCCCGCCCCATCAACTGGCCCCTCAGCCGGCCCCTCAACCACCCCCCGCCCGCCCTTACACTCGCGGGCGTGATCCTGGGGCACTGCACACCGGGGCAGCACCGCCGCTCTGGGGTCTTCAAGCAAGCCCCCGGCTTGCAATTTCTGCCCACCTTCCACCTCACGGCCCGCACCGCAACCCTTGCGGCGGCCTTGTGGTGCGCCCCCCTTGTCAGCGCAGCCGCCGCCCTTTCGGCCGCCACCTGCACCGGCCTGCCCGAAGGCCAAACACTGCTGCTGCCTGCACCGGCCTCACAACGCGAAGCCCGCAGCCGCGCCACTGAAGCAGCGCTCACCCGCCTGGCCCTCTGCGAAAACGACGCCGATTTCCTCACCCGCCTTGGCGCCAGCCTCAACACCCTGGCCCGCTTCGAAGAAGCCCTGGAACATCTTGAACGCGCCCTGCTGCTGCGCCCTGACGAACCCTTGGCCCGTTACAGCTATGCCTGGGCGCTGCATGAATTGGGCGACAGCAGCGCCGCCCGCGAACTGCTCACCGACCTCAGCCCCTGGGCGGCCCCCAGCGCCCAGCGCGACGCCCTGGCCCGCGCACACCGCTTGTTGCTGGCGCGTGTGGCGCCTGAAACCACCGGCAACAGCGTCAACGCCAGTTTGGCCGGCGCCCCCCTCAACACGGCACCCATGCCATCACTGGCCTGGTCCGGCAGCCGCAGCCTGTGGCAGGCCCAATGGCAGCTCACCGCCGGCCACGAAACCAACCTCTTGGGCTCGCCCCGGGCCACCAGCCTCAACCTCACCATCACCGGCTTGCCCAGCGGCGAAACCGTCACCATCAATGTCCCGCTGGATGAATCCGTGCGGCCCCGCCCCGGCCCCTACCAACAGGCCCAGGGCCAGTTGCGTTGGCAGCAGCAAAGCTTGATGCCACTATCCGTAACCAACCGCAACGGCGCCAGCGAAGGGCAGGGCGCCAGCACCCATGCCCTGGTGCCGCCCAGCGCTTGGCGCCTGTGGCAGTGGGACACCCTGCTGTCCGTTCGGCACCGTCAAGCCGATTCCGTTCCCGGCGCCGGCTTCACCCAGGTTGACGCCGCCGTAGACCTGCTTTCACGCACCGTGCGGCCCACTGCCACGGGTTTGCAGCCCACCGCGTGGGAGCCCCGCTTGAATTGGCCCGATGTTTACGCCACGCTGGGCGCCACTGGCCTGCGCAGCGAAAGCGGTGTGCGCTACGCATCCACACAGGCGGCCGCCGGTTGGCAGGTGCCTTGGCAAGGCGCCTGTGACCTGCGCCTGGGCGGCGAATGGCAAGACAGGCGCTACCTCAGCAACGCCATCCTGAACGGCCGCTATGCCGGTGCGGTGGGTTCTTTGCGTTGCAATCGGTTGCAGCTGCGGCAAGCGCCATCAACCGGCCGCACCCCCCAATGGCCAACCGGCCTCAGCCTACAACTGCGCGCCGGCCAAGACCGCCCCGAAACCAGCGCCCGCCCTGGCGGCCCCCAGCAGCAGCGCGGCGCGCGCGCCGGCCTGTCTGCCCCCAGTTGGTTCATAGAAGTCGACCACAACCAGCAACAAGACCGCAGCCCCTACAGCGCACTCATCGAACCCGGCACCAGCCGCCAACTGCGCCGCACCACCGCAAGGGCGGAATGGTGGCAACCGCTGCCTTTGCCCGGGCTCCAGCTCGTGGCGGGCGCCGAATCAAGCTTGCAGCACAGCAACATCGTTTTATTTGATACCCGAAACGCAGGGGTCTACCTGGCCCTACGCAGCACCCGCTAATAAAATCAATAACTTAGCCTGTGGG
>CAMCTE010000211.1 GCA_945878385.1 Azohydromonas lata NBRC 102462
GCAGCCGGCACCGTCCAAGTGGTCATGGGCCAGGCCCGCATCATCCAGTCCACCGGTCAGGAAAGGCCCGCGGTCAAAGGCGAGCATGTCTACATGGGCGACACCGTGACCACCGGCGCGGGCGGCAATGTGCAGATCCGCATGATCGATGACGCGCGCCTGTGGGTGCGTCCGAATTCGCGGATGCTGATCGAGCAGTACCCGGCCGATGCCGCCGCTGCAGCCAAGCCACAGGCCCAGACGGCCACGCGCCTGATCGAAGGCAGCCTGCGCGCGGTGACCGGCGCCATCGGTCAGAACGCGCCGGAGCGGGTGAGCCTGCGCACCCCCAACGCGGTGATCGGCATTCGGGGCACCGACTTCGAACTGGCGTACTTCCCGCAACGCTTGGCCGCCCAGATGCAGACCCCGCCGGGTACCTACCACCGCGTGTACGACGGCCGCACGAGGCTCACGGCCCCGGGTGTGCCCGCACTGGATGTGCTCAGTGGTCAAGCCGTGTTCGTTGGCCTGCAGCCCGGTGAAGCGCCTCGCGTGCTGCCCCAGGTACCGCCCTTCCTGAACCTGCCGGATGGGCCGGTGACCACGTTGGCCGCCACCGCGCGTGAAGCGGCCCCGGCGGCCCAGATGCTCAAGATCGGACTGCGCATGGCCTCGCCGATGGCAGACGGTGCCGTGGTCACTTCCAGCGCCGGCGCACCGGTGGAGCCGGTGCAGACCGCCAGCAACGCGCGCGAGGGTGAACCTGCGCGCTTGAGCCTGAGCTTTGCGCCACCGCCCAGTTCGCGCCAGCGGCGTGCACCGGAGCCGCCGACCGTGGTGACGGTCGATGTGACGGCGCAACTGCAGGGTCAGCAAGCCGAAGTGCTGGTCAAGGACGCGGTGCGGGGCGGCTCCTTGACGCTGACCATGCCGCTGGGCACCTGGACGGACATCAGCGGGCGCGCTTCTTGGCTGGCGGGCGGGCGCCAAACGATTTCCTCCAGCAGCGCGCGGCCCGAATCCGCGCAGGTACTGGTGAGGGTGGACAAGGCAGGCCCCTGAAATGAAGCGCGCGCTGCTGGCCTGCAGCCTGGTGCTGGTGTTGGCCGGACATGGCCTGCAGGCGTGGACGCTGCCGGGGCTGCAGCGGCTGGAATGGATGCTGTACGACGCGCGAATCGGCTGGGGAGCAGCGGCCGATACGGACACGCGCATCACGGTGGTGGACATCGATGAGCCGAGCCTGCGCGAACCCGAGCAGGGTGGTGAAGGCCGTTGGCCCTGGCCGCGCGAACGGCTGGCGGTGCTGGTGGAACAGTTGCTGACGACGCAAGGCGCAGCCGTCGTGGGCCTGGACATCATTCTGGCTGGCCGACACGAGCACGACCGGCTGCTGGCCCAGGCGATGAGCCTGGGGCCGGTGGTGGTGGGCGACGCCTTTCACACCGGTGGCGGGTCCTCGGGCGAGGCACCGCCCGGTTTGGACCCGTCGCTATGGGGCGATGCCCGCGTCCGGATCCGTTCGCACGAGCATGTGATCGGCGTGGTGCCCGCGCTGCGGCAGGCGGCCGCCGGCAGCGGTCATCTGCACCCGATGCGCGACGAGGATGGTGTGACGCGGCGGGTTCCGATGTTCATCGAACACGCGGGGCGCTGGCACCCGGCACTGTCGCTGTCGGTGGTGCAGGCCTTGTCGGAATCGCCACCGCCACAGCCGGTGTTTCAGTCCTACGGGAAGCAGCGCCGGATCGAAGCAGTGGAAGTGGCAGGCCTGCAGATGCCGGTGGATGGGGAACTGCAAGCCCTGGTGCCCTACCGGCGCGCAAGCCACCTGGTGCCGGTGGTTTCGGCAGCCGATGTCAGCCGCGGGCGCCTGCCACCCGACAGCCTGGCCGGACGCATCGTGTTGGTGGGCTCCTCGGCATCCGGCTTGGCCGACTTGGTGACCACGCCACTGCATGCCAGCCTGCCGGGTGTGCAGGTGCATGCGGAATTGATGGCGGGCCTGCTGGATGGCCGTGTGGTGCGCCAGCCAGCTTATGCGCAGGGTGCCGAAGCGGTGATGGCCCTGCTGCTGGGCCTGCCCCTGGCGATGTGGGGAGGACGTTGGCGCCCCCTGGTGCTGGCAGGCGCGGCGGTCGCCCTGGTGACCCTGTTGGTGGGCGGCAACTGGGCTTTGCTGTCCCATGAGGCCCTGCTGCTTCCGCTTGCAACGCCGCTGTTGGCCATCCTGCTGCCCACCGTGATGCTGGTGGGCTGGGGCTATGCAGCGGAATCGCGCTCACGCCGCCAGATGGCTTCGTTGTTTGCCAGTTATGTGCCGCCGGAGATCGTGCAGCGCATGGCCGAGAACCCCGGCGCTTACGACATGAAGCCCGTGGCACGCGAACTCAGCGTGATGTTTGCCGATGTGCGGGGCTTCACATCCGTCTCGGAAAGCCTGAGCCCACAGGAGCTGGCCGACTGGATCAACGAGTACCTGACCGCCATGAGTCAGGTGATCCGCCAGGGCTACCGCGGCACACTGGACAAGTACATCGGGGACGCGGTGATGGCGTTCTGGGGAGCCCCACTGGAGGACGCAGCACACGCCCAGCAGGCGGTTTCAGCGGCACTGGCCATGCAACGGGAGGCCAAGCGGCTGAGTGCGGCCTTCGCAGCCCGCGGCTGGCCAGCGTTGGCCATTGGCGTGGGTGTCAACAGTGGCCTGATGCGGGTGGGCGACATGGGTTCGCAGGTGCGCCGGGCCTACACCGTGATGGGCGATGCGGTGAACCTGGGATCCCGCTTGGAAGGTCTGACACGGGTCTACGGTGTGGACATCCTGATCGGCCCCGACACCCAGGCCCAGCTATCGGGCTGGGTGTGCCGCGAAGTGGACCTGGTGCGGGTAAAGGGCAAGAACCGGCCGGTTCACATCTTCGAGCCGCTGGGGCCAGCCACCGAGGTGCCGGCGGCAGAGCAGGAACGGGTGTCGCGCTGGCATGCAGTGCTGCAGGCCTTGCGCGCGCAACAGTGGGAGGCTGCGCGGGCGGCCCTGGCCGAACTGGAGCGAGGCGACCCAGGCCGCCCGCTGTATGCGCTGTACAGGGACCGACTGGACGCTTGGCAGAGCGAGCCCCCCGGCCCGCACTGGGATGGTGCGCAGAACTTCACCAGCAAGTAGGCTGCACAATGCGGACCACACATGGCTCTCAAATCCACCATCTACAAGGCGACGCTGGCCATTGCCGACATCGACCACAGCTACTACGCCGACCATGCGCTGACCCTGGCCCGCCACCCCAGCGAGACCGATGAGCGGATGATGATCCGGCTGCTGGCGCTGGCGCTCAATGCGCACGAACTGCAGGACACCTGTGGAGGTGACGGTCACCTGGCCTTTGGTGCGGGCCTCTCAGACCCCGACGACCCCGACCTGTCGCTCAAGGATTTCACCGGCGCCGTGCGGCTTTGGGTGGAAGTGGGCCAACCCGAAGACCGCCCGCTGATGAAGGCCTGCCAGAAGGCCGATTCGGTCAAGGTGTACGCCTTTCACCATGCAGCCGAGGTGTGGTGGAAGGGCATCGAGAACAAGCTCACCCGCCTAGGCAAGCTGCAGGTGTTCCGCGTGCCCACCGAAGCATCGCAACAACTGGTGAGCATGGCCGCGCGCAGCATGCAGTTGCAGGCCACGGTGCAGGATGGCGCGGTGACGATCAGCGGCGAAGCCGGCAGCGTGGTGATCGAGCCGGTCCGCTGGATGTAGGGTCTTGCCCCCGGGCCTCTAGAGGCTCAGCGCCAGCCTCGCGGCTTCGTCGATCGCCCGCTTGGCATCGAGCTCACCGGCTTGGCGCGCCCCGCCGATCACATGCACGGCCCGCCCCTGCGCGGCCAGCCCATCGGCCAGGCTGCGCAGCGGTTCCTGCCCGGCACAGATCACGATGTGGTCGCAAGCAATCCACTGCGGGTCTTCCCGCCTGGGTCCGTAGGAGATCAACAGCCCGCGGTCGTCAATGCGCTCGTAATTCACGCCGCCGATCATCTGCACCCGCTTCATCTTCAGCGCGGTGCGGTGGATCCAGCCCGTGGTCTTGCCCAAGCCCGCGCCGGGCTTGCCGCTGCGGCGCTGCAGTAGGAAGACCTCGCGCGCAGGGGCATGGGGGCGCGGGCCTTCAGGCGCCAAACCGCCGGCCGTTTGCAACGGGTCGCCCACGCCCCATTCACGCTTCCATGCCGCCAGGTCCAGCGTGGTGGACGGACCTTCGTGCGCCAGGAATTCGGCCACATCAAAGCCTATGCCCCCGGCCCCGACCACCACCACGCGGGGGCCCACCGCCGCGCCGCCACGCAGCACATCGATGTAGCTCAGTACCTTCGGGTGGTCCTGCCCGGGAATGCGGGGGTCTCGCGGACGCACGCCGGTGGCCACGATCACCTCGTCGAAAGCCGTCAGGTCGATGGGCTGCACCTCCCGCCCCAGGTGCAGCTGCACGCCGGTGGGCTGGATGCGGCGGCCCAGGGCCGCGCGCAGGACATCAACACCTGCATTGCCTGCAAACAGGCCTGCCTGGACCATGTCTTCCAAAACCGCCGCGCCGGCTGCCTGGTCAACCCGCTGGCCTGCCACGAGACCGAACTGGTCATGCGCCCCGCGCTGCACGCCAAGCGCATTGCGGTGGTGGGCGCCGGCCCGGCCGGCATCACGGCGGCCACTTGGGCGGCCGAGCGCGGGCACCGGGTGGAACTGTTCGACCGGGACTTGGCCATCGGTGGCCAGCTGAACATGGCTCGTCGCATTCCCGGCAAGGAAGAGTTCAAGGAGATGCTGCGCTACCT
>CAMCTE010000212.1 GCA_945878385.1 Azohydromonas lata NBRC 102462
CGGCTACGGCTCTCAGGGCCATGCCCACGCCCAGAACCTCAACGACTCGGGCGTGAAGGTCACTGTGGGCCTGCGCAAGGGTGGCGCCTCATGGGCCAAGGCTGAAAAAGCGGGCCTGAAGGTCGCGGAAATTGCCGACGCGGTGAAGAGTGCCGATGTGGTGATGATCCTGCTGCCTGATGAGCAGATCGCCTCGGTCTACAACGCCGAAGTCGGCCCCAACATGAAGGCAGGCGCTTCGCTGGCCTTCGCCCACGGCTTCAATGTGCACTATGGTCAGGTGGTGCCCCGTGAAGATGTGGATGTCTGGATGGTGGCCCCCAAGGCCCCGGGCCACACCGTGCGCAACACCTACACCCAGGGTGGTGGCGTTCCCCACCTGATCGCCGTGCACCAGGACAAGACCGGCAAGGCCCGTGACCTGGCCCTGAGCTACGCCGCGGCCAACGGCGGCGGCAAGGCCGGCATCATCGAAACCAACTTCCGCGAAGAAACCGAGACCGACCTGTTCGGCGAGCAGGCCGTGCTGTGTGGCGGCACGGTGGAACTGATCAAGGCCGGTTTCGAGACCCTGGTGGAAGCCGGCTATGCACCCGAGATGGCTTACTTCGAGTGCCTGCACGAACTCAAGCTGATCGTGGACCTGATCTACGAAGGCGGCATCGCCAACATGAACTACTCGATCTCCAACAACGCCGAGTACGGTGAATACGTCACCGGCCCGCGCGTGGTCACCGAGGACACCAAGAACGCAATGCGCCAGTGCCTCAAGGACATCCAGACGGGCGAGTACGCCAAGAGCTTCATTCTGGAAAACAAGGCTGGCGCGCCAACGCTGCTCAGCCGTCGCCGTCTCACCGCCGAACACCCGATCGAGCAGGTGGGCGAGAAGCTGCGCGCGATGATGCCGTGGATCAAGGCGAACAAGTTGGTGGACAAGAGCCGCAACTGATCGTTGCTGAAGTTGTGTGGGAACGGCGCCCCGGGAGGGCGCCGTTTTCTTTTGTGCCGGTAGCGCCTTTTTGGCTGGTGGCTGGTGCACGCAGCGCTCACCCTACAACCAGTTGCGGTGCTCATCGCCCATGCCGCAGTCCGCCCACACCAACCGCTGACCACCAACCGCCAGCCACCCCCAGTAAGCTATCCTTCGCCCCAATCATGAGCATCACCCCTCCGCAGGATCAGGACATCGCCGAGCAGCGCATCAAGCCGCGCCCCAAGGGCATCTATGTTCTGCCCAATCTGTTCACGCTGGCGGCACTCTTCGGGGGCTTTTATGCCATCGTCATGGCCATGAACGACCGCTTCGAGCTGGCGGCCATCGGCGTGTTCTGCGCCATGGTGCTGGACAGCCTGGACGGCCGAGTGGCCCGCATGACCAATACCCAAAGCGCCTTCGGCGAGCAGATGGACAGCCTGTCGGACATGGTCAGTTTCGGTGCGGCCCCCGCGCTCATCATGTACGAGTGGGGTCTCAAGGGCCTGGGCAAGCTCGGTTGGATCGCGGCCTTCGTGTATTGCGCCGGTGCAGCGTTGCGGTTGGCGCGTTTCAATACCAATATCGCCGTGGTCGACCGCCGGTTCTTTCAGGGCTTGCCCAGCCCGGCGGCCGCTGCCGTGGTGGTGGGCTTCATCTGGGTGATGGACGATGCAGGCTTTCGGACCGTCAGCGAAATACCCGTCATTGCGTGGACCGCGTTCGCGCTCACCCTGTACGCCGGTTTGACGATGGTCACCAATGCACCGTTCTACAGCTTCAAGGATGTGAGCCTCAAGCGGTCTGTGCCCTTCGTGGTGATCGTGGTCATCGCCCTGGGCATCGCCTTGATCAACATCCACCCGCCCATCGTGCTGTTTGGCATGTTCCTGGTGTATGGGTCTTCGGGTTATGTGCTGTACGCGTGGCGGCGCATGAAGGGCAAGCCCGCCAGCGTGATCGCCACCTCCACCGATGACCCCGATGAAGTAGGCCTGCACCGTTGAAGAGGCCGTGCTACATTCAAGTCATGTCGATCATCCGAACGCCGTCCACCGTCAGCGCCCTGCTGCTATTGGCACTGGTTCACCACCGGGCGCCCTGATCGCACACGACTTCAACCCGCATCAGAAAGCCCGACGGCACACCGCCCTCGGGCTTTTTGCATTCTGAACCGACCAAACCCACACGATCCCACTCAAATCGATCTGAACAACGAACAGGAGCCGACCATGTCCGACCAGCTCATCATTTTTGACACCACCTTGCGCGATGGCGAGCAGTCGCCCGGCGCCTCCATGACGCGTGACGAGAAGCTGCGGATTGCCCGGCAACTCGAGCGCCTGCGCGTGGATGTGATCGAGGCCGGTTTCGCCGCCTCCAGCAATGGTGACTTCGAGGCCGTGAAGTCAATTGCCGACCACATCAAGGATTCCACCGTGTGCTCCTTGGCGCGCGCCAACGACCGAGACATCTCGCGTGCGGCCGAGGCTCTCAGGGGGGCTCCCAGGTCTCGGATCCACACCTTTATCGCCACGAGCGAACTCCACATGGAGAAGAAGCTGCGCATGACGCGCGATCAGGTGTTCGAACAGGCCAAGCAGGCGGTGCGCTTCGCGCGCAACCTGGTGGGTGACATCGAGTTCTCGCCCGAGGACGGTTACCGCTCAGACCCCGACTTCCTGTGCCGCGTGCTCGAAGCCGTGATCGCCGAAGGTGCCACCACCATCAACATTCCTGACACCGTGGGCTATGCCGTGCCTGAGCTGTACGGTGAATTCATCAAGAACCTGCGCGAGCGCGTGCCCAATTCCGACAAAGCCATTTGGAGCGTGCATTGCCACAACGACCTCGGCATGGCGGTGGCCAACTCGCTGGCCGGCGTGAAGATCGGCGGCGCACGCCAGATCGAATGCACCATCAACGGCTTGGGTGAGCGGGCCGGCAACTGTTCACTTGAAGAAGTGGTGATGGCCGTGCGCACGCGCAAAGACTACTTTGGTCTGACTCTGGGCATCGACGCTTCGCAGATCGTGCCCGCCTCGCGCATGGTCAGCCAGACCACCGGCTTCGTGGTGCAGCCCAACAAGGCGGTTGTGGGGGCCAACGCTTTTGCGCACGCCAGCGGCATTCACCAGGACGGCGTGCTCAAGGCGCGCGACACTTATGAAATCATGCGCGCCGAAGATGTGGGCTGGAGCGCCAACAAGATCGTGCTGGGCAAGCTCAGCGGCCGCAATGCATTCAAGCAGCGCCTGCAGGAACTGGGCATCGACCTGGAAAGCGAGTCGGAGGTGAATGCCGCCTTCGCGCGCTTTAAGGATTTGGCCGACCGCAAGAGCGACATCTTTGATGAGGACATCATCGCGCTGGTCAGCGATGAAAGCGTGACCAGCGAACAGGAGCACTATCGTTTGTTGGCTCTGTCGCAGCACTCGGAAACCGGCGAGCGCCCGCAGGCCTCGGTGGTGTTCACCGCCGGTGAGGTGGAGCACAAGGCCAGCAGCGACGGCAATGGTCCGGTGGATGCTTCGCTCAAGGCCATCGAAAGCCGACTGAACTCCGGCGCTGAACTGCTGCTGTACTCGGTCAACGCCATCACCAGTGGCAGCACTGAATCGCAGGGTGAGGTGACGGTGCGCCTGCAGCATGGCGGCCGTGTCGTCAACGGTGTGGGTGCCGATCCAGACATCGTGGTGGCTTCGGCCAAGGCCTACCTGTCGGCACTCAACAAGCTGCACTCCAATCTGGAACGCGTCGCAGCCCAGGGTTGAGCGGTTATTCAGGTTCAAATCTGTCCGGTAAGCCGTTGATTTCGAATAACCTGTCGCCTACACTGAAGGGTCTGATGAACTGTTTCGGTGTCCCTGCGGGCGCCGCACGGCGTACCCCATGGTGTTGAGTTCTCACATGACGGCTGCAATCCGGGCCCTGGCCAAGGCCTTGAGCGTGAGCAGTTGCGCAGTGGCCTTGGTCGTCTGCGCCCTGGGCGTGCCACCGGCACAGGCCAACCAAGCCGCACCTGGCAACAAGGCTGCCGTCAAGAAACCCACTGCCCCTGTCGAGCGCCGCGCGCAGGCGACTCCGTCCAAGAAGAAGGGTGAGGCGTCGAACAAGAAGGCTTCCACCAACGCCAAACGCGCCAAGGTGGCGGCTGCGGTGGGCGCGGCGGGTGCAGTCGCTGCCTTGGCCGCTCGGCCCTCCATGGGCCAAACCTATGGCTTGCACCAGACGCCCGATCCCCTGGACCTCAAATCCAGCGTGGCCCTGGTGTTGGACCGCAACACCAACGAGGTGCTGTTCAGCAAGAATGCCCAGGCCGTGCTGCCTATTGCTTCGATCACCAAGTTGATGACCTCCATGGTGGTGTTTGAGCACCAGCAGGATCTTGACGAGGTGCTCAGCGTCACCCAGGACGATGTGGACACCGAAAAGCACAGCGGTTCACGCTTGGCCGTGGGTTCTCGGCTGACCCGCCGTGAGATGTTGCATCTGGCCCTGATGTCCAGCGAAAACCGTGCGGCCAACGCGCTCGGGCGGCACTTCCCCGGCGGCCTTTCCGCCTTTGTGGACTCCATGAACCAGCGCGCGCGCGAACTGGGCATGCACGACACTCGATTCGTTGAACCCACGGGTTTGTCCAGCAAGAACCAGTCGAGTGCGCACGACCTGGCCATCCTGGTGCGGGCCTCCCATGATCACGAACTGCTGAGGCAGTTCTCGGTGTCGCCTGAAGCGAAGGTGGCGGTGGGACGACAGCAACTGCAATTCCGCAACACCAACGGCCTTGTGCGCGGTGGGACTTGGGACATTGCCTT
>CAMCTE010000213.1 GCA_945878385.1 Azohydromonas lata NBRC 102462
AAGCCAGGTGGGTCGAAGGTGCCCGGTGCCAGCGCATGCCGGAAGGCGATGACCACGCCGCCGCTGCGCAAGCGGGCCGCCAGGGCGGCGTTGGGATCGGCTTGGGTGGCGAGCACGGGCGTGGCGCTGCCCAGCAGGGCGGCGCAGGCCCCGGCGCCGGTGGCCAGAAGGCGTCTGCGGTGTGTGTTCATTTCATGCGATGCTTTCATGGCGCCGCCCGCGCGTCAAACCAGGGGAATTCAACGCGATGACCACTGCCGGCCTCAACCCCCGCGCCCTGTTGCTGCTCATTGGTGTGGCCTTCGTGTTTGGGGCCAACCATGTGGCCGCTCGCGTGGCCTTCGACCATGGGCTGGATGTGGCCACGGCCGTGACGGTGCGCAGCCTGGGCACCGCGGCCGTGGTGGCTTTTTTGGTGCCATGGGGGCGGGCCGCGGTTCAACTGACGGCGCGACAGTGGAAGGCCATGGCGGCCATTGCACTGCTGGTGGCCCTGCAGAGCCTGACGCTGTATGCCGCGGTGGCGCGCATTCCGGTCGGCCTGGCGCTGCTGACCTTCAACCTGTATTCGTTGTCGGCCGTGCTGTGGAGCCGCCTGCTGTACGGCGCACGCCCCAACCGCGCGGTGCTGCAGGCCATGCCGGTCATCTTCCTGGGCCTGGCATTGGCGCTGGACATCACGGGCGCTGCGTCCGGCCTGGACATGCAGACGCAATGGAGCCGCATGGGGCTGGGCGTGGGTCTGGCCCTGGTGGCAGCCCTGTCCTTCGGCTTGGTGCTGGCCTTCACGCAGCACGAGGTCGGCACTTTGGATGGCCGCCTGCGCACCCTGATCACCTTGGGCGCGGTGGGGACCTTGGCGCTGTTGGCCACCCAGGTTCAAGGTGGCATGCACTGGCCCAACAGCGCCGATGCCCACGCAGGCTGGTGGGGCCTGGCCCTGCTCACGCTCTTCTATGGCAGTGCCTTCACCCTGCTGTTCAGCGTGCTGCCGCGCCTGGGCGTGGTGGGCAACTCACCCATCATGAACATTGAACCCGTGGCGGCGCTGCTGATGGCCTGGGCCTGGTTGGACCAGCGCCTGGCGCCCTTGCAGTGGGCCGGCGCTGTCGTGGTGGTGGGCGCGGTGATCTGGTTGGGATTGCGCCGCCGGTCCTAGCGGATTACCGCCTGCCCTCGGGTGCCTTGTAGGGCTCCACCACATCGGCCATGATGGCGTAGCCGCTCACGCCCATGCCCGTGTCCTGCCGCTCGATGCCCATGGGGCCGGTGACCCACACCACATCCATGCTGCGCAGGGCCTGGGGCTTCTTCAGCGTCACATGCACGATCTGGTTGGCCGGCGGCGGCGGGGTGTGGATGCAGGCGCCGAAGTAGGGTACGAGCAGGAAGTCCTGCAGTTTGTCGCCCACCAGGTCCAGGGGAACCACATAGCCGGGCAGCCGTACGCGCTGGCCCTTGAGGTCTTCGCGGGTGGGTGCCTTGTCCCACACCTCGCGCATCTCCTTCATCAATTCGCGCTCCGCAGAACTGCCTTCGCGGATGAGGGCTGTGGGCTTGTCTCGGAACAGGGCCATCGGGTCCCAATCCTTGGGCACCAGCTCTTCCCAAGTGAGGGTGCGCGGGGCGTTGCCTGCGGCGCGGGTGCCCTGCGCCTGGACCACGCCCGGCCACAGCGTGGAAACGGTGAAGCCCTGCCACAGCAGCGGCGCCAGACCCGCCACACCCATCGCACGCAGGCCCAGGCGCTTCAAGGCCAGGCGCCGCGCGGGCTGCGGGCCTTCGCTCATGCTGCTGCTGGGCAAGGCTTTCAGTTGCTTCGTCTTCATCACCATCCTCATGCGCCACGCGGCGCCAGCCCATCGGCCAAACTCAATCGGTAGGCCCGCCAACCGGGCCACAGGCTGGCCACCACACCGGCCAGCACCACGGCCAGCACCAGGGCGGTTTCCCGAAGGCTGGGCAGGCCTGCACTCAAGATGATGCCGTACTCCGATTGAACCCAGGGGGAACCGGCCCACAGGGCCAGGGCCCAGGCCGACAGTCCGCAGGCCGCGCCGATGAGGCTCACCATCAGCCCTTCCAGGAGCAGCAAGGCGAACACGCGGCGCGGACCCGCACCCACCGAACGCAGCACCGCCAACTCACGCCGGCGTTGTTCGAGCGCCGTCATCACCACCGCCATCAGGCCCGCCAGGCTCACCACGCCCACCAGCACGCTCATGAGCGTCAGGGCCTTCTCGGCATTGGCCACCGTGCCCCACAGTTCGTCCAGGGCCACGCCGGGAAGTACGGCCATCAAGGGTTCCGCTTCATAGCTGCCCACCCGGCGTTGAACCGCAAACACCGCACCGCGCGACTTCAGGCCTACGAGGGCCGCCGTGACGGTGCGCGGCGTGAGGTCCATGGCTTGGGCATCCTGTGCCGAGGTGCGGCGGCCCGGCAGGGGCACGCCGGCCATCCAGTCCACATGCAGGGCCTGCATGCCTTCCAGGCTGATGTGCACCGACCGGTCCACCGGCGTGCCGGTGCGCGCCAGGATGCCCACCACTGTGAAGGGCATGTCAGCGTGGTCGGCGTTGTCCAGTGCGCCGCTGCCGTGCCGCAGTACCAAACCTTCGCCCAGGGTGTAGCCGCGCTGCTGCGCCACATCGGCGCCCAATACGGCTTCGAACACCTGTTCAAAACGCCGACCTTCTCGCAGTTCGAGCGGACGCCGCTGACCGTAACGAAAGTGGTCGAAATAAGCCGGTGTGGTCGCCACCACCGGAAAGCCGCGGTGGCTGTCGCCCAGCGAAATCGGCACCACCCACCGCACCGCCGGGTCCGTCTGCAGGGCCTGCACGCTGCGGTATTCCATGGTCTGCGTCGGTTGTCCGATGCGGAACACCGAATACAGCAACAACTGCACCGCGCCGCTGCGCGCACCCACGATCAGATCGGTGCCCGAAACCGCGTTGGAAAAGTTATCGCGCACATCGTGCCGAACCCGTTCCACCGTCAGCAACAGGAAGGTGGACAGCGCCAGCGACAGCACCACCAGCGACAAGGCAAAGCGCCGGTGCCAGGCGCTGGCCCAGGCAATCGTCAAGAGGCTGCTCATGCGGAAGGGCCTGTGCGGGCGGCGCGGTTGAGCGTGGGCAGGTCGATGATGCGTTCGAAGTGGCTGGACAGCCGTGCATCATGTGAGACGAACAGCAATGCACTGCGGGCCTGCGCACACTGCGCCACCAGCAGGCGCATGAAGGCGTCTCGCCGGTCTTCATCCAAGGCCGAAGTGGGTTCATCGGCGATCACTATGTCAGGCTGCCCGATCAGCGCCCGCGCGGCGGCCACCCGTTGCTGCTGTCCCACCGACAGGTCGGAGGCGGGCCGCCGGTAAAGGCCGGGCGGTAATTCGAGTGCCTGCAGCAGCGCTGTGGCGGCGGCTTCAGGGCTGCCGTGCAGTGTCTGGGCGCGTTGGCGGCGCTGGCGAGAAAACCCGCAGGGCAACAGCACGTTGTCCAGCACACCGAGGTAGGGCAACAGGTTGAACTGTTGGAAGATGTAGCCCACATGGTCCACCCGGTGCGCGTCGCGCGCCGCACTGCCCAGGTTCGACCAGTCGAGTCCCCTCATCCGTACTTGGCCCTCTTGGGGCAACAGCACGCCGGCTGCCAGGGACAGCAGGGTGCTTTTGCCGCAACCGCTGGGTCCGCGCAGCAGCACCCGTTCGCCGGCGGCCACGCGCAGCGAGGCGATGTCGATCACCGTTGGCTCGGATGGATGGCCTGCCCCAGGGTAAGCATAGCGAACACCGTCCAGACTCAAGGCCTCGGCTGCGTTCTGAGTACCGGGTCGTGGACGGTTCTCCACCAAATCAGGGCTCGCGTCGTTCATGTTCGTAGCCTTCGACCTTCCACGAACACCACCAGTTCCCCAGGCTGCAGCGCCACCCATTCTTCGTTGGTGGTCAAAGGCTCGGTGACCACGATGGCCACGCGGTCCTGGGTCGTGGTCAGGGGCGCGAAGTCGACGGTGAGTTCCTCATCGCGCAGTTGCGCGGTGGAAAAAGGATGGGCCCGTTCCACTGCATGCAGCCGGGTGCTGCAATGCGCCCACAGGGCTTCACCGTTGCTCAGCAGGAAGTTGAAGGTGCCGTGCTGTGCCACCATGGGCGCCAGTTCGCGCAGGGTGTCGCTGAGGTGTTCGATGCTGGGCAGGCTGGCGTGGTTCTTGGCCAATTCCTGCATCAGCCAGCAAAAGGCGCGTTCGCTGTCGGTGCCGCCCACCGGCCTGAAGGCTGCGTGCAGCTTGGGCTCGTAGCCTTCCAGGTTGCCGTTGTGGGCGAACACCCAATAGCGGCCCCAGAGCTCGCGCATGAAGGGATGGGTGTTCTCCAGCGCGACCGCGCCTTGGGTGGCCTTGCGGATGTGGGCGATGATGTGGCGGCTGCGCAGGGGGTAGCGGCGGATCATTTCCGCCACCGGCGACACGCGGGCACTGACCGTGTCTACGAAAAGCCGCGCACCGGGGCCTTCAAAGAAGCCGATGCCAAAGCCGTCCTTGTGTTCCTCGGCGCGGTTGGCAAAGCCGGTGAAGCTGAACACCAGGTCAGTGGGCGTGTTGGCGTTCAGCCCCAGCAACTGGCACATCTCAGCGCTCGCCGACGGTGTCCTTCAGGCACTTGTTGATGTTGGCCGTGCGGGCGGCGCCGGCGAGCTTGCGCTCGGTTG
>CAMCTE010000214.1 GCA_945878385.1 Azohydromonas lata NBRC 102462
CATGCGAGCCTGCGGCTTCAGGTGCGCACCAGGGACTGCCCCGCAATGGGCAATTGCCGGATGCGCACGCCAGTGGCTGCGAAGATGGCGTTGAGCACCGCCGGTGCAGCCACGGCGATCGTGGGTTCGCCCACACCACCCCAGAACCCGCCCGAGGGCATCACGATCGTTTCCACCTTGGGCATGTCGGCCATGCGCACCACGGGATAGTCGTGGAAATTCGTTTGGGCGATGCGGCCGTCTTGAACGGTGCAGGCCCCGTACAGGGCGGCCGACAAGCCGTAGGCAAACGACCCTTCCACTTGGGCTTCGATCTGTTGAGGATTGACCGCAATGCCGCAATCGGTGGCAGCCACGATGCGGTGAATCTTCAAAACGCCCTGAGCGCTGACCGAGACCTCTGCGCAGGCGGCCACATAGCTGCCAAAGCCGTGCGTCTGCGCCAGTCCACGAAAGACCTTTTGCCCGTTCACATCGGCTGCGGGGCGGCTCCAACCCACGCGGTTGGCAACGGCCTGCAACACCGCACGGTGCTTGGGGTGATCTTTCATCAGCTGGAGCCGCAGAGCCAGTGGGTCCTGGCGCGAAGCGTGTGCCACTTCATCGAGGAAACACTCCAGATACACCGCGTTCTGGTTGAGGTTCACGCCACGCCAGAAGCCTGGCGGCACATGCGGGTTGCGCATTGCGTGGTCGATGAGCACATTTGGGAAGCGGTAGCCGATGGCGCTTTCGGCACCCCCGGCGGTCAGGCCCTGAAACACCAAGGGGTCGCGGCCGTTGCGCACGCTCTGTGGGAACAGGGCTTGCAAGATGGACTGGCCCGAGATGCGCATGTGCAGGGCCTCGATCTCGCCTTGACCATTCCAGGAGGCCGTCATGCGGCACTGGGTAATCGGGTGGTACTGGCCCTGGGTCATGTCCTCTTCGCGGCTCCACAGCAACTTCACCGGTACGCCGGGAAGTTGGCGTGCGATCTGAACCACCTGGATGACCCAGTCGTGCGCCGCGCCACGGCGACCGAAACCGCCGCCCAGGTGCAGCTTGTGCACCTCACACTGACGAGGTGCAATGCCCGCCGCTTCAGCCGCCGCCGCCAGGGCCGATTCGCCATTCTGTGTGGGGGTCCACACCTCACAGCGGGCCACTTGACCGTCGCTGCCCACCGTCACCAGGGCCGTGGCGTTCATCGGCTCCATGGTGGCGTGGTTCTGTTGCGCGTAGCCGTAGGTGGCTTCGATGCGTTGCACCGCCGCGCTCAGCACCCGTGAGGCGTCGCCTTCCTTGAGCCCTTCCACGGCCGTTGAGGCGGTGAGCCCTTCGCGCACCATCGCGTCGATGTCGGCTTGTTGAACCCGGGCGTGGGCGCCCAAGTCCCATTCGATGGGCAGGGTGTCCAAGGCCTTCTTGGCCCGCCACCAGGTGGTGGCCACCACAGCCACGGCATTGGCCCCTACGGCCACCACCTTCTTCACGCCCGGCATGCCTTCAACCGCTGAGGCCTGGTAGCCCTTGAGCTTGCCGCCAAACACGGGGCAGGCCTTGATGGCTGCGTGCAGCATCCCTGGCAGTTGCAGGTCGGTGCCGTAGACCTGGCGGCCGTTGGTCTTGCCTACCGTGTCCAAACGCGCCAGGGGCTTGCCGGCGAGCTTCCAGGCCGTGGGGTCTTTGAGCGGCGGCTTTTGCGGCACGGGCAGCTGGGCCGCCTCGGCTGCCAGTTCGCCGTAACGCAGTTTGCGTCCGGTGGCCTCATGGTGGACCACGCCCTTGGTGGCGCGGCACTCCTGGACAGGCACGCCCCAGCGCTGTGCAGCGGCCTGTACCAGCATCATCCGGGCTGCGGCGCCGCCGTGGCGCATGTATTCGTGGGAGTCACGCAAGCCCCGGCTGCCGCCGGTGCTGAAGTTGCCCCATACCCGGTTGCGAGCCAGGCTTTGGCCCGGTGTCGGGTATTCGGTGTGGACCTGAGCCCAGTCGCATTCGAGTTCTTCTGCGACCAACTGAGCCAGGCCCGTGAGGGTGCCCTGGCCCATTTCCGAGCGTGCGATGCGAATGACCACACGGTCGTCGGGATGGACCACCACCCAGGCATTGACTTCGGGTGCAGGACCCATAGGTGCCGCGGTGGCGGCCTGCGTGGGCGCGGAAATACCCAAGACGAACGCGCCCGGACCGATGCCCGGTATCACGGAGACCGCAGTGGCCCCCTGCAAGGAATGCGCGACGAAGGCGCGGCGGCTGAGTGTGGCGCTCATGCCGTGCGCCCCGGCAGGTGCACGACAGCGGTGGGAGCCGCACCGGCATCGGCGGTGCCGATGCCCGCTGCCATCTTGATGCCTGCGCGCACGCGGTTGTAGGTGCCGCAGCGGCAGATGTTCGTCATGGCCGCGTCGATGTCGGCATCGGTAGGCTTGGGTGTGCGCTGCAACAGCGCAGCGGCAGCCATGAGCATGCCGCTTTGGCAGTAGCCGCATTGGGGTACATCGAGCGCGACCCAAGCCTTCTGCAGGGGATGGTCGCCTTTGGGGGAAAGGCCCTCGATGGTGGTGATGCGCTGTTGTGCTGTCAGGCTGGAAGCCGGCACCACGCAACTGCGCACGGGAGCGCCATCGACCATGACCGTGCACGACCCGCACTGCGCCACACCGCAGCCATATTTCGTGCCAGTCAGGCCCAGATGTTCACGCAGAACCCACAACAGCGGTGTGTCGGCGTCGGCTTGGTGTTCGCGGGTTTGACCGTTGACATGGAGAGTGGGCATCGGGTGTTTCGCAGTGGCAAATCAGGTGAAAGCGGAGGTTACACGAGCCATACGAAACGCGGTCGTTGGCAGCCGCGTATCCTGCGGATCTGTTGGAGTTTTTTTCGACCATGTCTGCTGTCACGCCACCACACGACTACGCCCTTCTGTTCGTCTGCATGGGCAACATCTGCCGCAGCCCGACGGCCGAGGCTGTCGCTCGTGCCAAGGCGGTGCAGCGAGGCTGGGCGGACCGCTTGCTGATTGACTCGGCCGGTACGCACAACTTCCACCCCGGCAGCCCGCCCGACGCCCGCAGCCAACGCCATGCGCAGGCCCGTGGTTATGACCTGTCGAGCTTGCGTGCGCGGCAGGTGATGGACGGTGACTTTTCGCGCCACGACCTCATTTTGGTGATGGACTGGGACAACCTGAGCCTGACGGAGGACCTGTGCCCGGCCATGCACCGAGGCAAGATTCGTCGCTTGGCGGAGTTCGCGCAGCGTCATCCAACCGAAGTCATCCCGGACCCCTACTACGGCGGAGCAGCGGGTTTCGAGCAGGTGCTGGACTTGATCGAAGACGCATGCGACGGCCTGTTGGATCATCTTCAAGGCCGCCCCGCGGCGCGTGCGGCGCGATGACGATGACGATGACTCGGCCTCTGGCCGGCGCGCCATCGGCGCAACTCACCGGCGCGCAGGTCCGCTTCCATGCGGACACCGTGCCGGTTTTGGGACCATTCGATCTCGAACTCCGGCAGGGCGAATTCCTCACGCTGCTCGGCCCTTCGGGCTGTGGCAAGAGCACGGTGTTGCGGGTCCTGGCGGGTCTTCAAGCGCTGACTGAAGGGGTGATTCGGCGCACGGCCGGTTCGCCGGCCTTTGTCTTTCAGGAGCCGGCGCTGTTGCCATGGGCCACGCTGGCGGACAACATCGCCCTGCCGCTGCGGGTGGCGGGTGAGCCGCCCCAACGGATTCACGCGCGGGTGGAACAGGTGTTGGCGCGGGTGGGCCTTTCAGGCCGTCATGCGCTCTTGCCCCACGAGTTGTCGGGCGGCATGAAGATGCGTGCGTCCATCGCCAGGGCGTTGGTGATGCAGCCGGACCTGCTGCTGATGGACGAGCCCTTTGCGGCGTTGGACGACCCCACACGCCAGCGCCTGCAGGCGGACTTGCTGCACTGGTGGCAATCACAGGGGTTTTCACTTTGCTTTGTCACCCACCAGGTGGCTGAGGCCGTTTTCATGAGCACCCGCGTGTTGGTGATGGGTGCGCGGCCAGGCCGTATCGTGGCGAAATTCGAAGTGCCTGAGCCCTACCCGCGCGGTGATGATTACCGCCGCAGCGCCCGATTTCATCAGATCTGTGTGGCGGTGGGCGATGCCTTGCTTCTTGCGCAAGAGGGGCTGCCAGCTCGGGCGGCGGCTGCAGATCGCCCACTGGATCAGCCCAGCGGAGCTGTCTCGGGAGGGATGCCTTGAGCGAAGCGGTAAACCCAGGCGTGGGCAGCCAGGCCCGTGGGGGGCGACCGGGGCCCTGGATTGGCGTGGCCACCTTGGTGGGCCTGTTGGCGCTGTGGGAGGCGGCAGTCCGATGGGCGGAGATTCCGGCCTACACGCTGCCCGCTCCCTCTGCGGTGGCACAGGCCTTGTGGAACGATCAGGTGAGCCTGGCGGCCAGTTGGTGGTTCACACTGCGCATCACCCTGGGCGCCCTGGTGCTGGCCTGCGCCGGGGGTTTGCTGGTGGCCAGCGCGTTTGTGCTGCTGCCGATGTTGGAACGCGCCTTCTTGCCAGTGGCCGTGGTGTTGCAGGTGACGCCCATCGTGGCCATTGCGCCTCTGATGCTGATCTACATCGACAGCACCACCGCGGTGTTGCTGTTGTGTGCCTGGATCGTGGCCTTCTTTCCGGTGCTGTCCAACACAGTGCAGGGGCTGCGTGCGGCCGACCCGCTGCTGCAGGACTTGC
>CAMCTE010000215.1 GCA_945878385.1 Azohydromonas lata NBRC 102462
GGCCGGGTTCGCTGGGGCGGCGGCGATAGAGTTCGCCGTGGCACAACAGACACAACGCAAACAACAAGGCGTAGTGCAACCAGCGCAGTTCGTTGACCCCATAGTTCCAGTCCCAGCCCAACCAGGCCGGAATGTCACGAAAGCCCGCAGTGGCTGCAATCAAGACCAGCGAGCACAAGGCCACCAGCCGAGGACGGTACCAGCGCGGGTTGTCAAATGTGAAGATGAAGGTCAGCAGGTACAGGCACAGCGTCGTGATCCACAGGCGGGGCTCGGGGGCGATGTCGTGGCTGATCTGGTCGGTGGCCGCGATGAAGACCAAAGACGCCAGCGCGGGCAGGCCCACCCAGGAGGCCCGGCGCAGGATGCCCAGGCTTGGCGGCTGCGCCAAGGGCCCCAGGGCCGGTTCCGAATACAGGGCCTGCGGCATGGGCGCCTGTCCAAAGCCCATGGCCACCGGCAGGCACATCAGGGCGAAGGCCCAGTAGCCTGCTGTCCACAGCCCCGCCATCTGGCCCAGGTCCAGCCAAGGCTCGAGCAGGTAGGGAAACGACAACAAGGCGAGGAAGGAGCCGATATTGGACAAGGCGTAGAGACGGAATACCGAATGGGCATGCGGGGTTCGGGTGAACCAATGCTGCAGGAGAGGGCCGGTGGTGGCCAGACAGAAGTAGGGCAGGCCCACGCTCAGCCCCAGGATGGACAGCACCTGCAACACGGGCGAATCAGGGGATTCGGGGCGCAGCTCAAGCCCTGGCAGAACCCGCGTGGCCAACGCCGCCGATGCCACCAGCAGCAGCACATGGATGCGCGCCTGCAAGGTGCGGGACTTCAAGCGCGACAGCCCGTGGGCATACAAATAGCCCAGGCACAACAGGGACTGGAAGAACAGCATTGCGGTAGTCCACACCGCCGGACTGCCGCCGAACCACGGCAGGATTTGCTTGCTCAACAAGGGTTGTACCTGGAAGAGCAAAAAGGCGCTGACGAAGATGGTCAGCGCGAAGGGAAGGATGGTCCAGCGGTGTTGCGTCAAAGGAAGATCGCTCGGCTCAGGTTCATCAAGAGAGGCGCGAAGCTGCCCCTTCGCGCCAGCGAAGGACCAGCAGGGCCACGAGCCCGCTGGCCACCAACCACAGCGACACATCAATGGCCTGTCGGCTGATGGCGTAGGTGATGCTGGACCAGGTGAGCCAGGCGCAAGCGGCCCCAAAGACCAAGGGCAAGAAGGGGTACAAGGGCACACGGAATGGACGCTCGGCCTGCGCGTCCTTCTGGCGCATCCAGATGACGGCCATGCTGACGAGAAACAGAAAGCTCCAGAAGACGGGGGCGGTGAACTCGACCATGGCGGCAAAGCCATCGGCCTCCTGGGTGCCGAGCAGCACCAGCCCGCACGCCATCAGCGCCTGCACCGCCAGGGCGGCACGCGGGCTGGCGTTTTCGGCACTCCAACTGCCCAGACGCTGCAGCACCAGCCAATCCCGACCCAGCGCGTAGTTGCTGCGGGCGCCCACCACCATGGTGGCGTTGATGCTGGTCAGGGCCGCAATGGCCACGAACAGGCTCAGGGCCTTTTGCGCCCAAGGGCCAAAGGCGTGGTCGAGCAGGTCGGCAGCTGCCGTCTTGCTTTGGCTCAGGCCCTCCAGGCCCAAGCCCTGCAGGAGCGCGAAATTGACCAGAAAGTAAAGCAGCGTCAACACCGCCATGCTCGACACGATGACCCCCACCATCACACGGGGGCCACCGCGCACCTCGGCCGACACATAGGCCGATTCGTTCCAACCCCCAAAGGTCAGCAGCACGAACACCAGGCAAAGCCCCCACTGCGCCGGTGCCAGTGCCTGGGCGAACCAGGTGATGGGCTGCGCAGTTGCGGGTTCGGCCCACAGCCCTGCGGCCACTACGGCCAGCAGCCCAGCCACTTCAACGGTGGTCAGGGCCGTCTGCAAGCGCAGGGAAGCCTGTAGACCCAACCAGTTGATGACCGTTAGGGCCAGCACGATGCCCAGCGCCCACACCGCACTCGAGTAGGGCCCCATGGGCAGCACGGTGCCCATGTAGTCGCCGAACACAAAAGCCAGCAAGGCGATGGAGCCGGGGTTGATCACGGTGGCCCGCGCCCAGGCGTACATGAACGACAGATTGCGCCCGAAAGCGCGGTGAAGGAAATGGTAGTCGCCACCGGCGTGGGGATAGGCCGTGCACAGTTCGGCATAGCACAAGGCGCCCGCCACGGAAATCAAGGCGCCCCCCAACCACAGCACCAGGGCCCAACCGGCATCGCCACTGATACCGGCCACCAGCGATGGCGTCTTGAAGATGCCCGCCCCCACCACAATGCCCACGATCAGTGCCACCGCCGCCACGGGCTGCAGCACCCGCTGGGGATGGGACGCGTCGCTCAAGGCCATGGCCCTTGCCTGCGGACCGATGGAAACCGATCAGCGCCCTTCAGTTGCGGCGGGCCTCAGCCGGGAAATTGGCGTTGGGGGTACTGAAGGTGCCGCTGATTCCGCGTGCGGACACCCGCCCGGTGAAGGTGGCCAACTGCCCGTCCAGGGTGGTCAGTTTGAAGGTGAGTTCTTCGCCCCGCAGGCGGGCACCCACCAACGGTTGGGTTGCGCCGTTGAGCGTGGCCAAGCCCCCTATCTGCTGCAGTGACTGCCGGAAATTCAGCCGCACCGGCCCACCATCCAGGCCGTTCATGGTCCATTGGCCTTCAACTTGTGCGGGCACTACCCAGAAGAAGGCCTGCGCCGATTGGTGACTCACCGTTTCATCAGGCTCCCAATCGCCCATCGTGAAGGCGTGGGACACCACCCGGGTACCGGGCTTCATGGCCAGCAAGGTGGGCCGCAGCTTCATGTTCAGGTGCGGATACAGGTACAGCGTGACCACAGTGGCGGCGCTGAAATCCTGCTCGAAGATGTCGCCGGTGATGATGCGCACCTTGTTGCCCAGGCCGGCATCCGACACCTTGCGGCGGGCGAATTCAGCCAGTTGGGGGTTGTATTCGATTCCCACAGCGCGGGCACCGTGTCGGCCGGCTGCCGTGATGGCGATGATGCCGTCGCCGGCACCCAGGTCGTACAGCAGGTCGTCCGAGGTGACCTTGGCCACATCCAGCATCTTCTCGATCAGCCCCTGCGGGGTGGGAATCCACATCACATCCTTGCCGGGCTGCCCCCGTTCCGGCACATAGGTGGATTCGCCAGCCCTTGGCTGGGCATGCGCCACTGAGGCACCGATGCACACCAGGGTCCACAGAATGATCTTCGGAACGATGCTTGTGAAAGTCATGAGCGAGTGAAGTGGATGAGTTGGAAGTTGGATGGAAGCACCCTGACGACGATGGGCTCCGTCGACGTCAAGCTTAGCTGCGATCCGTAGGGATTCAAAGCCTTCCCCTGGCGCATCACGAACTGCGGTGGTCATCCGACAGGCTGATGGATGAGTTGGAAGGGTTGCGGTCCGCCAAGCCGAACTGAGCGGGGGCGGTATGCCTAGGGGCGCAACCCCCGCCGCGAATGCGCGCAGAGCACGCCGTCCGTCACAAGTGACCGGTCTTCACGAAGATCGTGCAGCCAGCCATGCTGCGCGGTTCGTGGGCGCTGAGATGGGGACTGCGCAGCCAAGTTCCTTGCGGGTACACGCCATGTTCGTCTTCGAAGATGCCGTCCACCACGAAAATCTCCTCCCCACCCCAGTGGGTGTGGCGCGCAAAGTGGGTACCCGGTGCCCAACGCACCAGCGCGGTGTGGGCAGCGCCGAAGGCAGAAAGCGGCATGACCGACAAGCCGGCCACCAACCCGGGCCGCCAGGCAGTGGCGCGGGTGTCAACGACCACCCGCTGCGAGTCGGCCTCTTGTAAGTGGCGCAATTTGACGAAGAGCACGCAGCCCTCGTCTGTTCCGGGCGCGTGAGAAGAACCCGGCGGGTTTTTCACATAAGTGCCCGCAGGGTAGCGTCCGAACTCATCTTCAAACACGCCTGACAAGACCAGGAATTCCTCGCCCAAGTCATGGCGATGGGCGGTGAACCGACAGCCGGGCTCGTAACGGACCACACTCGTGGCGCGCGCCACCTCCCCGCCGTCGCGCTCCAACATCCGGCGCTCTACGCCGGCAGAAGGACTTGCGGTCCATGGGACATCGTGTGTGTCCACCACCACCCGTACGCTGAGATCACTGTGCAGTTGCATAGGCTGATTGTGGCCGGGTTGTTTCCGAGTCAGCCCCAAAGGTCAACAGCCTTGCGGAACTTGCATGACAAGTTGACAGCCGGCGCGACCGGTGCGGGGGAAATGGGCGCCATGGGGAACATGTGGAATAGGTGGAGGCCAGGGCCATGCCACCTTGGCAACCGCGGGTTACGCCCAATGTCCGAATGGGTGTGACTGCCTAGCATGGTCTTGCGCAGGCCTTAAGAAATACACCCCATCCTGAATGCGTTCCACTGGAGACACGACATGAGAACATTCGTCGGATTGACGGCGTTGGGCACGGTGGGAGCAGCGACCGTACTGGCGGTGGCGGGTTGCGGAGGGCAGATGGTTGAGCCCGTTTCGATCGTGACGCTGTCCAATCGCGCCGACCTCATCAGCGGTGGAGATGTCATGCTGGAGATCGTGCTGCCCCCC
>CAMCTE010000216.1 GCA_945878385.1 Azohydromonas lata NBRC 102462
TGCGCCAATTCCTGCACCGCCTCCACGAATCCCAAGCCTACGAACTCGGTGAGAAAGCGCACCGCGTCGCCATGAACGCCACAGCCGAAACAGTGATAGGTTTGCCGGGAGGGGCTGACGATGAAACTGGGCGTTTTCTCCCCATGGAAGGGGCACAGGCCCTTGTGGTTGATGCCAGCCTTCTTCAACTCCACATGCCGGCCCACGATGTCGATGATGTCGACGCGGGTGAGGAGGTCCTGGATGAAGCCACTGGGGATCATTCGGGCAGTCTAACCAGTCTCAACTGACTTACGGGCACGGCGTCGAATGGCTGACGGGCCGACGTTCAGTGCTTGCTGCTCTGGGGTTTGCAGCAAAAAAAACGGCCCCTGAGGGCCGTTTGATCTTCAAGCAGCCCGGGGGGGCTGTGCTCGCACTGTCCCGTGTTCAGACAGCGAAATCGGCCAATGACTTGCCCGCGCCCAACGCGTCCTTGAGCCAACGGGGTTGCAGGCCGCGGCCCGACCAGGTGTTGCCTGCCGCATCGCGGAACTTCACGGCGGCCTTGCGGGTGCCGTCACCGCTGGCTTTCTTGCGGCCGGTGCTGGCGGCCTTGCCACCGAGGTCTTCCACGGACAAGCCAAACTCGGCCATCAGGGCACGAACCTTGTCGATGGCGCCTTGACGCTCGTTGCGCTGGGTTTCCTGAATCTTGCGCTCGAGTTCGGCTTTTTGTGCCAGCAATTCCTGAAGGGTGCTCAAATGTTTCTCCTTGGTCGTTTGAGGACAATTGAGAATATATCAGAATTATCGATTCAAACCCAAATACGGGAAACCTGTAGGATATTTCCAACGCGGCCCTGCGCAGCGCCTGATTTACCTCAACACCCCTCTACGGAATCACGCAGACGGGGGTACATAACCGGCGGGTTGGTCCACGCCTGACCCAAAGAAATACTGTTCCATCTGGCGTGCAAGGTACTGGCGTGCACGCAGGTCGGCCAAATTCAGCCGGTTTTCATTGACGAGCATGGTCTGGTGACGCTTCCACTGCTCAAACGCTTCCTTGCTGACACTTTCGTAGATTCGCTTGCCCAATTCTCCCGGGTAAGGCGCGAAATCCAGACCTTCAGCTTCCTGCTTGAGGTGGATGCATTGAATCATGCGGGGCATGGGAACTCCTTGATGGGGGGTGTTAGGGGGTGAGTTTTTTGACCAGCACCACCGAGCGGCGGTCCCAGTTGTATTTGCGTTTGCGGGCTTCGGGCAGCCAATCGGGGTCCACCTGCTGGAAGCCGCGCTTGATGAACCAGTGCATGGTGCGGGTGGTGAGCACGAACACGCTGTTCAGACCCATGGCGCGGGCGCGCTGCTCAATGCGCTTGAGTATCCGGTCCCCGTCCCCTTGACCCTGTACTTCGGGGCTGACGGTGAGTGCGGCCATTTCGGCAGTGTTCGATTCGGGGTAGGGGTACAGGGCAGCACAACCAAATATCACGCCGTCGTGCTCGATGACGGTGTAATTGGCCAGATCGCGCTCGATCTCATGGCGTTCGCGGCGAACCAGCGTGCCATCGCGTTCGAAGGGTTCGATCAGTTTCAATATGCCGCCCACATCGTCGGCCAATGCTTCGCGCAGGCTTTCGAGTTTTTCGTCCACCACCATGGTGCCAATACCATCGTGGGTATACACCTCCATCAGCAGGGCGCCGTCCACCGAATAGGGCAGGATGTGCGAGCGCTCCACGCCGGCCTCGCAGGCCTTGACGCAATGCTGCAGATAAAAGGCGGTGTCGGTGGGGTGGGTGGGCGCAGGCAATTTGGCCAAAATGCGCCGTGCATCGGCCAAGGTGAGTTCGGTGTCGATGGCGCTGTCCGGGTCATCAAATACTTCGCGAATACCCGGGATTTCGGTCATGAAAATCAGTTTGTCCGCCTGCAAGGCGATGGCGGTGGCGGTGGCCACATTCTCCATGGCCAAATTGAAGGCCTCGCCGGTGGGTGAGAAACCGAAGGGCGACAAGAGCACGATGGTGCCGGTATCGATGGCCCGGCGGATGGCCGGCGCGTCGACTTTGCGGACGACCCCGCTGTGCATGAAATCAACCCCATCGACCACACCCACGGGTTGCGCCGTGAGGAAATTGCCGGAGATGACCCGCACCGTGGCATTGGCCATGGGCGTGTTGGGCAGGCCTTGCGAGAAGGCGGCTTCGATTTCGAATCTCAGCTGCCCGGCCGCTTCCTGTGCGGCGTCCAGGGCTGTGGCGTCGGTGATGCGCTGCCCCTGACTGAAGCGCTCGGGGTGGCCTTTGGCCCGAAGTTGTTCGCTGACCTGGGGACGAAAGCCGTGCACCAGCACGATGTTGATGCCCATGGCGTGCAGGATGGCCAAGTCCTGCACGAAGGGGTTGAGTTTGCCGGCCGCAATCATCTCTCCGGCCACGGCCACCACGAAGGTCTCCCCACGGTAGGCGTGGATGTAGGGCGCCACGGAGCGGAACCACGGTACGAAGGTGTGTGGGAAGACGAGATTCATGGGTGTTCGGACTTGGCAGGGGATTGTGCCGCAGCAGCCCGGATAATCCGGGGCTTGCCCATGAGTTCCAACGACCCCCAAGCCTCTGCGCCGCTGATCGAATTCCCCGAACACCTGCCCGTCAGCCAGCGGCGTGACGAAATCATGCGCGCGCTGCAGGCGCATCAGGTGCTGATCGTGTGTGGCGAAACCGGCTCGGGCAAGACCACGCAGTTGCCCAAAATGGCCTTGGCCCTGGGGCGTGGTGCGCCGCGTGCGCCAGGGCAGCGCCCCCGCCTGATCGGCCATACGCAACCGCGCCGCATCGCGGCGTCCAGCGTGGCCAAGCGCATTGCCGACGAAATGCACACGCCGCTGGGCGAGGTGGTGGGCTACAAAGTGCGCTTTCAGGACCGCCTGCAGCCTGGTGCCCGTGTCAAGTTGATGACCGACGGCATCCTGCTGGCCGAGGCACAGGGCGACCCGTTGCTCAAGGCCTACGACACGATCATCGTGGACGAGGCGCACGAGCGCAGCCTGAACATCGATTTTCTGTTGGGGCACTTGCGGCAGATCCTGCCCAGGCGGCCCGACCTGAAACTGATCGTGACCTCGGCCACGATCGACGCAGACCGATTCGCTCAACACTTTGCCGGCGCGCAGGGCCCGGCACCGGTCTTCATGGTCAGTGGGCGAACTTTCCCGGTGGAAGTGCGCTGGCGGCCCTTCGAGGAGGGCAAGGACCGCGACCTGCAAGACGCCATTGCCCAGGCGGTGGATGAGTTGTGGCGCGGGGGGGCGCAGGGCGGTGACATCCTGGTGTTCTTGCCCGGTGAGCGCGAGATTCGCGAGGCGGCCGACCACCTGCGCAAACATCTGGCCTCGCAGCCGGTGCTGCGCAACGCCGACATCTTGCCGCTGTTCGCGCGTTTGAGTCAGGCCGAGCAGGACCGGGTGTTTTCGGCCAGCAATGGGCGGCGTATCGTGTTGTCCACCAATGTGGCTGAAACCTCGTTGACCGTGCCGGGTATCCGCTATGTGATTGATGCGGGCACCGCGCGGGTCAAGCGCTACAGCTACCGCAACAAGGTTGAGCAGCTTCAGGTGGAGTCGGTCAGCCAGGCCGCGGCCAACCAGCGCGCCGGCCGATGCGGGCGGGTGGCTGCAGGCATTTGCATCCGCCTTTATGACGAGGCCGGTTTTGCACAGCGCCCTGCCTTCACCGACCCGGAGATCTTGCGCAGTTCATTGGCCAGCGTCATTCTGCGCATGAAGAGCTTGGGCCTGGGCGAGGTGGAGGACTTCCCCTTCCTCGAAGCGCCGCCGCGCAAGGCGATTGCCGATGGCTACGCGTTGCTGGCCGAATTGGGCGCCGTGGACGAGGACAACACGCTGACCGAATTGGGCCGCTCGCTGGCGCGCCTGCCGCTGGACCCTCGCATCGGGCGCATGATCTTGAGTGCGCAGGAGCAGGGCTGCCTGAGTGAGATGCTGGTGATTGCCAGCGCCATGAGTTGCCAGGACGTTCGCGACCGCCCGTTGGAAGCCCAGGCGGCCGCTGACGCCAAGCACAAGCCATTTGATGACGAGCGCTCGGAGTTCATGGGAACGCTGCGCTTGTGGCAGTGGATCGAAGAAGGACGCGGCCATGGGCTGGGCCAGGCCACGCACAAGCTTTCCAACCGGCAGCAGGAGACGCGCCTTCGCGACCAGTTCATCAACCCGCGCCGCGTGCGCGAATGGCGCGATGTGTATTCGCAACTGCACACGGTGGTGGCCGAACATGGCTGGCGCCTGAACACCGCGGTGGCCAACTATGAGCAGGTGCACTTGGCGCTGTTGTCTGGGCTGTTGGGCAACATCGGCCTGAAAGCCGACGACGAGGACCATTACCTGGGCGCGCGGGGTATCAAGTTCTGGCGGCACCCAGGCGCTCACCTGAGCCGCAAGCCCGGGCGTTGGATCATGGTGGCCGAGCTGGTGGAAACCACGCGCCTGTTCGGCCGCGGCCTGGCCGCCATCGAGCCGCTATGGATCGTGAAGGTCGGTGGGCATCTGCTGAAGAAGCAGTTGCTGGAGCCCCATTGGGAACGAAAGGCCGGGGAGGTGGTGGCATTGGAGCGCGCCACGCTGT
>CAMCTE010000217.1 GCA_945878385.1 Azohydromonas lata NBRC 102462
GTCCACTTGGAGAGCATCGGATCCGCATCGCTCTCGAAAAATTCAATGCTGCCCATATCAAGCACACTCAGGCCACGAACAACTTCAATAACCTCAAGAAAGAACTCGACAAGATGTGGGCCGGCGCCATCGTTTCAGGCGGGGCCATATTCGAGTTTTCCAGACGCTGCATTCACGCTTCAAACTACATACAGGCCGCCGAGATCGTGCACTTGAGGTCGTACTTCAAGTTTCGCAAGTCACACGCGCCGGTGGATCTGAACACCCATCCGTCTCACTTTACGGGGCCGACGCTTGACTTCTATGACGGCATCAACACGGTGACCGGGTACCGCGACGCGGTGACTGCAGCTGACGCGGCGTACGTAACGATCTTGGAGAACGCGGCTGCCGGGATTGACGCTACAGCCTACACCTACACGCCCCCATCGTTACCGGGACAGGTCAAGGGCGTGAACGTCGGAACACCCTGACGGGCGCCGAATTCCTGGGCTTCAACGAGCTCGATTCAATACATCACGGGTCTGCATGGCCGCTTGACGCGCCTGAGTCAACCAGTCTTCGCCAGTGCCTGCATACAGCACGGCGCGGGAAGAGTTCACCATCAGCGCTCCACTCTGATGCGCCGCAGCCTTTACAGTAGCTGCTGCATCCCCGCCCTGCGCCCCCACACCCGGCACCAGCAAAGGCAGGGTAGGCGCCAGCTCACGCACGCGGGCCAATTCCTGCGGGAAGGTCGCCCCCACCACCAGGCCCAACTGCCCGGTGCGGTTCCAGGCGCCAGCGGCCAGACGCGCCACATGCTCGTACAGCAGGCTGCCATCGGCCAAGCGCTGTGCCTGAAGGTCAGAACCCCCAGGGTTGGAGGTGCGGCACAGCAGGATCAAGCCCTTGTCCGCAAAGCTCATGTAGGGCTCGATGGAGTCGAAGCCCATGAAAGGCGACAGCGTCACCGCATCGGCCTGGTAACGCACGAAGGCCTCACGCGAGTACTGCTCGGCGGTGCTGCCGATATCACCCCGCTTGGCGTCCAAGATCACCGGCACATCGGGCGCGTTGCGCTTGATGTGGGCCATCAGCCGCTCAAGTTGATCTTCGGCCCGGTGTGCTGCAAAGTACGCAATCTGCGGCTTGAAGGCGCACACCAAATCCTTCGTGGCATCCACGATGGCCGCGCAGAAATCGAAGATGCGCTCAGGGTCGCCCTTCCAGGCCCCGGGGAACTTGGCGGGCTCTGGGTCCAGTCCCACGCACAGCATGGACTGCTGGCGCTGGGCCACCGCGGCGAGCATCTGGGTGAACTTCATGGTCAGGCCTCCAGGGGTGCGGCGCTTCAGCACCACCATGTTTTGTTCAATACGCCGCTCAGATGCGCCGCGCCAAGTCCGCCGCCGCGCCGGTATAGGAACCCGGCGTCATCGCCTTCAGCCGCGCCTTCTCGGCTTCGGGCAAAGCCAGTGAATCGATGAATGCCGCCATGGCTTCGGCCGTGATCGCCTTGCCGCGCGTCAGCGCCTTGAGTTGTTCGTATGGGTTGGGCAAACCGTAACGGCGCATCACGGTTTGAATGGGCTCGGCCAGCACTTCCCAGGCGGCATCCAGGTCCGCCGCCAGCGCCGCCTCGTTCACTTCCAACTTGGAAAGCCCGCGCTGCAGGCTGTCCCAGGCCAGCACCGCATAGCCGAACGCCACCCCCATATTGCGCAGCACGGTGGAATCCGTCAGGTCGCGCTGCCAGCGTGAAATCGGCAGCTTTTGCGCGAGGTGCGTGAGCATGGCGTTGGCCAGGCCCAAGTTGCCTTCGGCATTCTCGAAGTCGATCGGGTTGACCTTGTGCGGCATGGTGCTGCTGCCGATCTCGCCTTCTTTGGTCTTCTGCTTGAAGTAGGCCAGCGAGATGTAGCCCCACACGTCGCGCGCAAAGTCGATCAGGATGGTGTTGCAGCGGGTGATCGAATCGAACAACTCGGCCATGCCATCGTGCGGCTCGATCTGAATCGTGTAGGGGTTGAATGCCAGGCCCAGACGGTCTTCCACCACGCCGCGCGCAAAGCGCTCCCAATCGAAATTCGGCCAGGCTGCCAGGTGCGCGTTGTAGTTGCCCACCGCACCGTTCATCTTGGCCGGCAGCGGCACCTGCGCGATGCGCTCACGCGCGATGCGCAGCCGCGCCACCACGTTGGCGATCTCCTTGCCCACCGTGGTGGGGCTGGCGGTTTGCCCGTGGGTGCGGCTGAGCATGGGCACTGCCGCCAACGCATGCGCCATGCCGGTGAGGTGCTGCACGATGCCGTCGATTGAAGGCAGCAGCACCTGTTCACGCGCGCCCTTGAGCATCAGTGCATGGCTCGTGTTGTTGATGTCTTCACTGGTGCAGGCGAAGTGCACGAATTCGGAGGCCGCCTGCAGCTCGGGCGTGGCCTTCAGGCGATCCTTGAGCCAGTACTCCACCGCCTTCACATCGTGATTGGTGGTCTTCTCGATGTCCTTGATGGCTTGGGCATCAGCTTCTGAGAAGCGCAACACCAGCCCGCGCAGCAGGCCGCGCGCGGCTTCGCTCAGGGGCTTGAATTCATCGAAGCCCGCGTCGCTCAGCGCAATGAACCATTCCACTTCCACCTGCACCCGCCGGTGCATCAGGCCGAATTCCGACAGCAGCGGGCGCAGGGCGGCCACCTTGGGGGCATAACGGCCATCCAGGGGCGAGAGGGCGGTGAGTGCAGACAGATTCATGGCGCAGCCGGGGGGTTAATCCTCAATTTTAGGCGGGGCGCAATGGAGGTCTTCAAACCGTCATCGTGCTTGAGGGTTGCCTCAGGCACCGCGCCCACGAACCCCCTCATCCCCCAGATGGCGACCTTGATTGACGGGTTGAGAACAAGCCATTAAACTAGTTATCTGACTAGACAGGAGTAAGCTGTGGATGTTTGGCCGGTACAAGACGCCAAGGCGCGGTTCAGCGAGTTTCTGGACGCCTGCCTGACCCAAGGCCCGCAACTGGTCACCCGGCGGGGCACCGAAGCCGCCGTGTTGGTGCCGGTCGACGAATGGCGCCGCCTGCAGGCCGCGGCGCGGCCTTCGCTCAAGCAACTGCTGTTGTCGGACACCGCGCGCGCCAACCTCGTGCTGCCCGATCGCGGGCGCGCCAAGCGTCGGCCGGTTATCGCGTTCCGCTAGGCCCATGTACCTGCTCGACACCAATATCGTTTCAGAGTTGCGCAAGCCGCGGCCCCATGGCGCGGTGTTGGCTTGGATGAGCACGGTCGAAGACTCGCAACTCCATGTGACGGCCGTCACCTTGGGCGAAATCCAGGCCGGGATCGAACTGACCCGCGAACAGGACCCCGAAAAAGCCGCAGAAATCGAGGCCTGGCTCGACCTGGTGGCGGGCGCGTACAACGTGCTGCCGATGGATACCGCTGCGTTCAGGGCGTGGGCCCACTTGATGCACCGCCGCTCCGACACCCTGTACGAAGACGCGATGATCGCGGCCATCGCCCGTGTTCATGGTCTGGTGGTGGTCACCCGCAATACGGCTGATTTCGCGCACTTCAGCGTGCCGCTCCTCAATCCCTTCGAACACCGGGCGCCATGAATCAAGGCCAACCCTGCGTCTTCAGTCCACACTGACGAATTCAGGACTGTCACCTTGACCGTCAATAGCGGAACCATCGCCATGAGCCCTTCCCAGCCCGCCACCAGCGCCGAGCCGCCCGCCGCCATCCCGGGCGTACACCTGCTCAGCCACCCCCTCATCCAGCACAAGCTCACCCTGCTGCGCGAACAAGACCGCAGCTCATCGAGCTTTCGGCGCCTGCTGCAGGAAATCAGCCTGCTGATGGCCTATGAGGTCACGCGCGACATGCCCACGCAGCTCGTGGAAATCGAAACGCCGCTGGAGCGTATGAAGTCACCCGTGATCGACGGCAAGAAAACCGTGTTCGTGGTGATCATGCGCGCCGGCGCGGGCTTGCTCGACGGCATGCTCGACGTGGTACCCGGCGCCCGCGTGGGGCATGTGGGCCTGTACCGCAACCCGGAAACACTGCAGGCGGTGGAGTACTACTTCAAGATGCCGGCCGGCATGCCCGAGCGCGACGCCATCGTGCTCGACCCGATGCTGGCCACCGGGCACTCGGCCGTGGCCGCCGTCACGCGGCTGAAGGCCACCAAGCCGCGCTCGATCCGCTTCGTATGCCTGCTGGCCGCGCCCGAAGGCCTGCGCACCTTCCGTGAGGCACATCCCGATGTGCCCCTCTACACCGCCGCCATTGACCGCCAGCTCAACGACCACGGCTACATCCTGCCCGGGCTGGGGGATGCGGGGGACCGGATCTACGGAACCAAGTAGCGACGACCTCGTCCGATCAGCACGTGAGCAGCGAGAACTGCTGCAAGCTGCAGTCTTTACTTGGGCTTCGTCTTGGTGAACGTATACACCCCGATCACGTTGCCATTCTTGTCCGTCACGACAACGATGACGTTGTTACCGTCATCAAAAACAGTCTCCGACTTGCATGGGCATTGACCTGT
>CAMCTE010000218.1 GCA_945878385.1 Azohydromonas lata NBRC 102462
ACCGCCGTGCTGCGCCGAGGCTACGCCTGGGTCAGCGACGCGAAAGGGCAGCCCCTGACTTCAGTGCATGCGGTGCCCACGGGGGGCCGGTTGACTGCGGTTTGGCACGACGGCAGCGCGCAGGTGTTGGTGGAGTCCACTCAAGCGCAGACGCCCCAGAAGAGCCCTCGGGTTCCTTGAGGGCGTGGCGCGCTGCCTACAATCGTTAAGGTTGACTACCCACCCTCCCACCACCGAGAAGGACCACATGGAACATACCCTGCCCGCACTGCCCTACGGCCTGGACGCACTGGCGCCGCACTACAGCCGCGAAACCCTGGAGTTTCACCACGGAAAGCACCACAACGCCTATGTGGTGAACCTCAACAACCTGCAAAAGGGTACCGAGTACGAGAGCCTGGACCTGGAGTCCATCATCAAGAAGGCGCCGAATCCCGGCCCCGTCTACAACAACGCCGCGCAGATCTGGAACCACACCTTCTTCTGGAACTGCATGACGCCCAACGGGGGTGGAGAGCCCACCGGCACCCTGGCTGCAGCCATCAACGCGAAGTGGGGCAGCTACGCCGCCTTCCGTGAGGCCTTCGTGAAGTCGGCCGTGGGCAACTTCGGCTCCGGCTGGACCTGGTTGGTCAAGAAGGCCGACGGCTCCGTCGACATCGTCAACACTGGTGCGGCCGGCACGCCGCTGACCGGCGCGGACACGGCTCTGTTGACCGTCGACGTGTGGGAGCATGCCTACTACATCGACTACCGCAACCTGCGTCCCAAGTTCGTCGAGACCTTCCTCGACAAGCTCGTCAACTGGGAATTCGCACAGGCGAACTTCGCCTGAGGCAACCTCTCCGGGGGCCTCGGCCTCCACGCATGGCAACGGGGCCCGGGTGGCCTCGTTTGCTTTGCGGTGCGCGCGGCCCAGCCGTTGGTACTTTCATCTCGCCTCGACGCTGCTCAGCGCCGTGCGAACACATCCCCGCCGATGCGGTCACCCGGCTTCAAGCCGCGCTTGGCGAACCAGCCTGCGTTCATCTCCAGCGCGTAGCGGGCCGGGCGCTGGGAGCAATGGCTGTCCAGGGCCTGTGGCTTCATCTCCTCGATGTTGAGGATGGTGCCGTCGTCCAGCAGGAACGCGATCGACAGTGGGATCAGTGTGTTCTTCATCCAGAAGCACAGCAGTTCCGGCTGATCGAACACAAACAGCATGCCGGCGTGTGTGGGCATGCTCTTGCGGTGCATCAGGCCGATGGCGCGCTGCTCGGGTGTGCGGGCCAGTTCCGCGTTGATGCGGTGCATGCCGGCGGTCAGGCTCACGCTGGGCAACTGCTGGGGCGCGTCTTGTGCCATGACGCAGCCTGAGTAAGCCACCAGGGCCAACATCAGGGCCCTGGCGCGGGCCAGCCACCGCCTCTGGGTCGACCCCGATGGGCGCAGGGGGCCAAGCAGCAGGGCAACCGCGGGGATGGAAGTCGGGTTCATGGAAGGTTTGTCAGAGTGTGCTGTTGGTGCGGGGCCGGGCAACCGCCGCACTCCGCGGTTGGATCCGCGGTTGGCTCGGCGGTGGGTTTTGCGGCGGATTTTGTGGTGGGCTCTGGAGTTGAGCTCGCGCCTACCCATCGAAGTATCGCCCGCAGAACCGGGTGGCGCCCATCGGCGGCGGCGGCCCGCCTCGCGGGGTACTGTGGTGCCGCTCGCGCCGGCCAGCGGATAGGCATTGGTTCACGGCCTTTGAGTCCAAGTGCGCGCAGTGTGCCGAGGCGTCAGTTTGGCGCAGGCCCCTTGCATAGAATGTGTGCGCCGTTACAACCCAAAACCGGAGCAGGACGAACATGTACCAGCACATCAAGGTGCCCGCAGCAGGCGCCAAGATCACCGTCAATCCCGACTTCTCCCTCACCGTTCCCGATCAGCCCATCATCCCCTACATCGAGGGAGACGGCACTGGTGCGGACATCACGCCCGTGATGATCAAGGTGGTGGATGCCGCAGTGACCAAGGCCTATGGCGGCCAGAAGAAGATTCACTGGATGGAGGTGTACGCTGGCGAGAAGTCGACCAAGGTGTATGGCCCGGATGTGTGGCTGCCCGAGGAAACGCTGCACGCGGTGCGCGACTATGTGGTGTCCATCAAGGGCCCGCTGACCACGCCGGTGGGCGGTGGCATCCGCTCCTTGAATGTGGCCCTGCGTCAGGAACTGGACCTGTATGTGTGCCTGCGCCCCGTGCAGTACTTCGCCGGCGTGCCCAGCCCCGTCAAAGAGCCGCACAAGACCAACATGGTCATCTTCCGTGAGAACTCGGAGGACATCTACGCCGGCATCGAATACGAAGCGCAGACCGACAAGGCCAAGAAGGTCATCAAGTTCCTCATCGAAGAAATGGGCGTCAAGAAGATCCGCTTCCCCGACACCTCGGGCATCGGCATCAAGCCTGTCTCGCGGGAGGGCACTGAGCGCCTCGTGCGCAAGGCCATTCAGTACGCCATCGACAACGACAAGCCCAGCGTGACCATCGTGCACAAGGGCAACATCATGAAGTTCACCGAAGGTGGCTTCCGTGACTGGGCCTATGCCCTGGCCCAGCGCGAATTCGGCGCCGAGTTGATCGACGGCGGCCCGTGGTGCCGGTTCCAGAACCCCAAGACCGGCAAGGAAATCGTCGTGAAGGACAGCATCGCCGATGCCTTCCTGCAACAGATCCTGCTGCGCCCGGCCGAGTACAGCGTCATCGCCACGCTCAACCTGAACGGGGACTACATCTCGGACGCGCTGGCCGCACAAGTCGGCGGCATTGGCATTGCGCCGGGAGCCAACCTTTCGGATTCGGTGGCCATGTTTGAGGCCACGCACGGCACGGCCCCCAAGTACGCCGGCAAGGACTACGTGAATCCCGGCTCCGAGATTCTGTCGGCCGAAATGATGCTGCGCCACATGGGCTGGACCGAAGCGGCCGACCTCATCATCAGCTCGATGGAAAAGTCCATCCAGAGCAAGAAAGTCACCTATGACTTCGCGCGCCTGATGGAAGGCGCCACGCAGGTGTCGTGCTCGGGCTTTGGCCAAGTGATGATCGACCACATGTGAGGCGAGGGGCCGGGGCCCACTGCGGCCCCCGGCCCTTGCTGGCCCTGAACGACGAAACCCTCGCCCGGTATCACCGGTGCGAGGGTTTTCCCTTTTGGGCGATTGCCCTGGCGTTCAGTACGACCTGGTCAGCGTTGAGCCTGTGAAGGCATGCTGCCGGCAGATTCGGGTTCAAACCCGCCTGCAGTGGCCAGTTCCCGTATGTTCTGAGCCATGTCCCCCTTGGGGCCCTTGATCAGTTCATACGACACCCGCCCGCCCTGTTTGAGCGTGCGAAAGCCGTCCATCTGTATGGCTGAAAAGTGCGCAAACACATCTTCGCCGCCGCCCTCGGGTTCGATGAAGCCAAATCCCTTGGCGTCATTGAACCATTTCACGATACCCATAGGCATGGCGCTTCCCTCCTTGCACGCGTCCAACCGTGAAGCCATTGTGTGGGGTCGCCCCCGAAGTGTCAAGCGAATATGACATTCGTCAATGTCACTTATTTGTAACGGCGGCTTGACGCATTCCGCCCTCCAAGGGAACGGCCCTTGAATTCATCCGGTTCGGCACGATGTGCAAAACGACGAAATGCCCGCCGATCGGGTGACCCTGTTGGCCCTTTGGAATGCACCAGATCGTTAGAATCAACTTCATGTCTGATGAGCCTACCCAACCCCCGGCGAAACCGCCCGGCGGGGCGCTGCCCGAAGACGGGCAGGGCGCGGTAGTGGCCGAGCGCAAGGCTCAGCGCACCAAGCCTCCCAGCCTGTACCAGGTGGTGCTGCTCAACGACGACTACACGCCCATGGAATTTGTGGTGATGGTGCTCCAGGAATTCTTCAAAAGAGACCTGGAAACCGCCACGCACATCATGCTCAAGATCCACCACGAGGGTCGTGGCGTGTGCGGCGTCTACACCAAGGATGTCGCGGCCACCAAGGTCGAATTGGTACTCGCCTCTGCCCGCCGGGCAGGGCATCCGCTGCAATGCATTATGGAGGCCGCATGATTGCGCAAGAACTGGAAGTCAGCCTGCACATGGCATTCGTCGAGGCGCGTCAACAGCGCCACGAGTTCATCACGGTCGAGCACCTGCTGCTGGCCCTGTTGGACAACCCCTCGGCCGCCGAAGTGCTGCGCGCCTGCGCGGCCAACATCGACGACTTGCGCAAGAGCCTGACGGGCTTCATCAAGGAAAACACGCCCACCGTGGGTGGCACCGAAGAGGTGGACACTCAGCCTACCCTGGGCTTTCAGCGTGTGATCCAGCGGGCCATCATGCATGTGCAGTCCACGGGCAGCGGCAAGAAGGAAGTCACCGGCGCCAATGTGCTGGTGGCCATCTTTGGCGAGAAGGACTCGCACGCGGTCTACTATCTGCATCAGCAGGGCGTCACGCGCCTGGACGTGGTGAACTACATCGCGCACGGCATCAAGAAATCGGAC
>CAMCTE010000219.1 GCA_945878385.1 Azohydromonas lata NBRC 102462
CTCCGCTGAAACGGCGCCCCCGCCGCCCTGCTTGCCTTCAAGACCGAACATGAACAGCCCGTCCCAGCCGACAGTGCCCGCCTCACATGATGTGTTGGAGCGCCTGGCCGATGTGATCGACCAGCGCCGTCAGGGTGAGCCCGACAAGAGTTATGTGGCGCGCCTGTTCCACAAGGGCACAGACGCCATCTTGAAAAAAGTGGGCGAAGAAGCCACAGAAACCGTGATGGCAGCCAAGGACGGCGACACTCAGAGGATCGTCTACGAGGTGGCCGATCTGTGGTTCCACAGCATGATCGCCCTGGCCCAATTCGGCCTGCGGCCCTCGGATGTGCTGGCCGAGCTCACCCGGCGCGAGGGTTTGTCCGGCCTGGAAGAATTCGCTGCGCGCAAGGCGCAACAAAGGGAACAGGAAGAACCATGAGCGCAGACCCAAATTGCATCTTCTGCAAGATCGTGGCCGGGCAGATTCCCGCCCGCAAGGTGCATGAGGATGAGCACATGCTCGCCTTTCATGACATCAACCCCTGGGCGCCTGTCCATATCCTGTTGATACCGAAGTTGCACATCGTTTCCATGGCCGATGTGCAGGCTGACCACGCGGGCCTGCTCGGTCACATGATGGCCCAGTCGCCCCGGATGATGCGGGAATTGGGCGTGACCAACGGCTATCGCCATGTGATCAACACCGGACACGACGGCCTGCAGGAGGTGATGCACCTGCACATCCATGTCATGGGCGGCCCAAGACCCTGGTCCAAGGGCTGAGGCGTCGCCCCTCTAGAATCAACACAGTTCTCAAGGAGATGCGCAATGGGATCGTTCAGCATTTGGCACTGGTTGATCGTGCTGCTGGTGGTCATTCTGATTTTCGGTACGAAGAAGCTCAAGAACTTGGGCACCGACTTGGGCGGAGCCGTCAAGGGCTTCAAAGACGGCGTCAAGGGCGCGCAGGAGGGTGGCGAAGCACAGCCTCCCGCCAATGCGCCGGCCCAGCAGGTCACGGCGCAAAAGACCGATGCGCAGACCGTGGATGTCGACGCGAAGACCAAGTCCTGAACGCCTCATGCCTGCCTGTTCGGGTGCCCGGCTCCTCTGATGGTGCCGGGTCCGTGCGTGACATCGGCTTTGCGTTCTTGAATCGTTACCCATGATCGACTTCGGTTTCGACAAGTTGGCCCTCATCGGAGCGGTGGCGTTGATCGTCATTGGCCCCGAGAAGCTGCCCAAGGTGGCCCGAACCGTGGGGCACCTCCTGGGCAAGGCGCAGCGCTATGTGGCCGATGTCAAGGCCGAGGTGAACCGCTCCATCGAGCTCGAAGAGCTCAAGAAGATGAAGACGCAGTTCGAGACGGCCGCTCGCGATGTGGAGCAGTCGGTGAACCAGGAGGTGAGCTCAGCCAACGCATCGCTGCAAAGCAGTTGGGAAGGCTTGGGCACCTCGGTTGAAGGCTCCAGCGGGTCGTCCGACACCAGCGTCGGTAGTGACGCCTGGGCCCAACAGGCCTTGCAGCCACCCCCGCCCACTTATTCGCATCCCAAGAAGAAGTGGCGACTGAAGCGCACGGCGGTGCCCAACTGGTACAAACAGCGTCAAGGCGTTCGGGTGCGGGCTCAGTCCGGCGCGGCGCGCGTGGCCCGCTTCAGGCCCAAGGCCCCGTGATGAGTGACCCCCAAACGCCCCCCGACGAACTCGAAGGCACCGAACAGCCCTTCGTTTCTCACCTGATCGAACTCCGCGATCGGCTGATCCGCGCCCTGTTGGCGGTGATGGTCGTGTTTGTGGGCCTGTGCATCTGGCCCAGCCCATCGGGGCTCTACGACATCCTGGCTGCGCCGCTGGTGCGCTACCTGCCCGCTGGCGCCACGCTGATTGCCACCAATGTGATTTCCCCGTTGCTGGTGCCCCTGAAGATCACCCTGCTGGGCGCCTTCATGGTGGCCTTGCCTTATGTGTTGTGGCAAACCTGGGCCTTCGTGGCGCCGGGCCTGTACAACCACGAAAAGCGTCTGGTGGTGCCTTTGGTCATCTCCAGCACCCTGCTGTTCTTCATCGGGGTGGGGTTTTGCTACTTTCTGGTCATTCCTTCGATGTCCCAGTTCATCCAGAGCTGGGCACCGCAAAGCATTACGGCAGCCCCGGACATCGAGCAGTACTTCGGCTTCGTGCTCACCCTGTTCATGGTGTTCGGCTTGGCTTTTGAAGTGCCCATCGTGGTGGTCGTGTTGGCGCATCTGGGCATCGTGCCCATACAAAAGCTGCGTGAGTTCCGGGGTTACTTCATCGTGCTGGCCTTCATCGTGGCCGCGGTGGTCACTCCGCCGGATGTGATTTCCCAGTTGGCCCTGGCCATCCCCATGTGCATCTTGTATGAATTGGGAATCGTGGCGGCCAGTCTGATGGCGCGCAACAAGCCCGTCGAAAAAGACTGAAGGGCTTGAAAGTGACAGCCGCGGCCGATCAGTCGGCCGGCTCTCGCCGCTGCGTCGGGCGTTGAGCCACCTGCAGGTTCAATTCAACGGCCTTGCTGCCCCGCTGAATCGTCAGCGTCACGCGGCTGTCGGGCGCCAGCGCGCTGACCGCCGTCAGCAACTGCGCGGTGTTGCCCACCGCCTGGGCGCCGACTTGTGTCACCACATCACCGGGTTGCACACCGGCTTTTGCGGCCGGACCATTGCGCAACACACCGGTGATCAGCACGCCACTGTTCACCGGCAGGCGCAGCATGTCAATGATCTCGGGGTTGAGGTCGCGCGGCTCCACGCCGATCCATCCGCGCGTCACCTGACCGTTCTGGATCAGCCCCTCCATGACCTGCCGCGCCACCTCCACGGGAATGGCAAAACCAATGCCCAGGCTGCCGCCGCTGCGGGAAAAGATGGCCGTGTTGATGCCCACCAACAGGCCATTGGCGTCCACCAGCGCACCGCCCGAGTTGCCCGGGTTGATGGCCGCATCCGTCTGGATGAAGTTCTCGAAGGTGGACAGCCCCAACTGGCTGCGCCCCAGGGCGCTGACGATGCCCGAGGTGACGGTTTGCCCCACGCCGAAGGGGTTGCCGATGGCCAATACCGAGTCCCCCACCTGCAGGGAGGAAGCGGGAGCGAGGGTGATGGCCGGCAGGCGGTCCAGGCTGATCTTGAGCAGGGCCAGGTCGGTATCGGGGTCGGTGCCCACCACGGTGGCCTGCGCCGAGCGGCCGTCGCTGAGTTGAACCTCGATGTCGTCGGCGCCATCGATCACATGGTTGTTCGTCAGCAGGTAGCCCGTAGGGGAGACGATGACCCCCGAACCGAGGCCGCGCTGACGCTGGGATTCGTCTTCACCGTCACCGAAGAAGAAGCGGAACCAGGGGTCGCCGGCGTGGGGGTTGCGCGGCGGCGCCTTGCTGGCCACGATGCTCACCACTGCCGGGGACGCACGGCGCGCGGCTTCGGCATAACCTCGCCGTGCGGCTGAGGCGGCTTCCGCCGGTGCGGTGAGGATGGGCACCACCTCGGGCATGATCAGGCCGGGCGGACGCGCCAGCCATTCGGGCTTGAGCGTGGCCACCACGAACAGGATGGCCACCGACACGGTGACGGCCTGCGAGAAAATCAGCCAGATGCGGCGCATGTTGAAGCGAGTAGCGGTAGCCAAGACCGAAGGGGCAGGGATGATGGAATGCAAGGACACACCGCCGAGCCGGCCTGCCGCGGGTGCAGTGGCGCGTGACGAGCTGGTCGCGCACGTCGATGGGTGGTTGGGCGTCGCGGCGTTCAAGGATTATGGGCCGAACGGCTTGCAGGTCCAGGGCCGTTCCCAAGTGTCCCGGCTGGTATCGGGTGTGACGGCCAGCCGCGCGCTGATTGAGGCGGCCATTGCCGCCAACGCCGATGCCATCCTCGTGCACCACGGCTTGTTTTGGCGTGGGCAGGACGGCCGCCTGACCGGTTGGTTGGGCGAACGGGTGCGATTGCTGATGAACCACGGCATCAATTTGATGGCCTACCACCTGCCCCTGGACGCCCACCCCAGCCATGGCAACAACGCGCAGTTGGGGCAGCGTTTGGGCCTGCAGGCCGATGCCCGCTTCGGCGAGCAGCAGCTGGGCTTCATGGGCCAGGCCGCCCACACCACGCTGCAGGCGCTGAGCGCGAGGGTGCAGCAGGTCTTGGCGCGTGCGCCGGTGGTGTTGCCCGGCGATGGGAGGCCGCTGGCGCGGGTGGCCTGGTGCACCGGCGGCGCGCAGGGTTATTTCGAAGCGGCGATTGCCGCCGGGGCCGATGCCTTCATCACGGGCGAAATTTCGGAGCCGCAGGCGCATCTGGCGCGCGAGACCGGTGTGGCCTTCCTGGCCTGTGGGCACCACGCCACAGAGCGCTATGGCGCCCCGGCGGTGGCGCAGGCGGTGGCCGAGCGCTTCGGCTTGCACCACGAATTCATCGAGGTGGACAACCCCGCATGAGCGCGCCTGTGCTGATCACGATGGGCGACCCCGCGGGCATCGGCCCCG
>CAMCTE010000220.1 GCA_945878385.1 Azohydromonas lata NBRC 102462
CCAAGCGAAGGGCGGCGGGCGAGGAAAAGCGCGCACCGAAGGCCAGGAACCCCAGCCGCCCTTCGGGTGTGGCCAAGCGCGCGGCCCGGTCGGGGTAGCGGGGGCCCCATTCGCGCGTCAGGGCCTCGCCGAGCGCTTGGCCGATGCGCGGCAGGCCACTGGCCAGCACATCGGCCTCGGTGACCAGCACCGCCATTTCCCGAAGTTCCAGCGGCGCCTGCGGCACCGGCATGCCGGCGCGAAATTCATCATGCAAGGGCCCGACCGATGCGGGGTCGGTGTTGAGCACCAAACGGGTCAGCGTGGTCCAGTCCTGCCGCGTCAAGCCCAGCATGCGGGCATGCGGCATGAAGTGCTGCAGGGAATGTCGCTCGATTTCACCGGGCGATTCGTTGATCTGCCCCTGGTGCTGAAAATCGTGGATCACCATTGCCAGCAGGCACAGCAATTCAGCAGGCTGAAGACTTTGGACGGCGCGCGGGGCCCACTCCCGCCTGGCCTTGAGCAAGGTGGCCATGCTGACGACGGTATCGGCCAGATGCAGCCGGTTGTGGTACGAGGGCTCGCAGCCCCGATCGGCCTGCAGGGCGCCCTCATGCTCCACGATGGCCGCCGCCGCCCTCACCTGCGTCAACAGGCGCTCGGCCCGCGGGTCGTGGGGGCGCGGTGCGCCTTCACACAGCCAGTTCAAGGCGCCGTCCAGCACTCGCGGCAAACCGGGCCACGCCTGCGGCCACGCGGCACGCAAGGCCTCAAAGGCATGCAGCAGGGGCTGCAGCCCGACAGCGCCGTGGGCCCCCACTTGCTTGAACTCCCGTTCGGTCATATCGGACTCAGTATCCCCCGAGCCGCGCAGGGGCATTGCGGCAGCGTCCGGGGATTTCCCACAGGAATCGCAGGTTTTCACGCGCCCCTTCAGACCTGAAGCACGCCCCCAGCACCCGGGCAGCCCCTGATGGGGCGCAGCCTTCCTGTGGGTACCATGCGGCGGGCCAACAGGAGTTCAACATGAACGAAACCCAACTGCGTGCACTGGTCGAGGAAGTTCGCAAGGGCAAACTGCCGCGTCGCTCATTCATTGAGCGGCTGGTTGGGCTGGGGCTGAGTGCGCCCATGGCCTCGATGATCCTGATGCAGGAGGGTGTGGCGCAAACGCCTGCGCCCATGCCCTACAAAGGCACCAAGCGGGGTGGCGGCGGTACGCTGCGCCTGATGTACTGGCAAGCCCCGGTGCACCTGAACCCCCATTACGCCGGCGGCACCAAGGACCAGGACTCCTGCCGCATCTTCTATGAACCGCTGGCCGGCTGGGATGCCGAAGGCAACCTCATCCCGGTGCTGGCCTCTGAGGTGCCCAGCCGCGCCAACGGTGGCCTTGCAGCCGATGGCCGCACCGTCATCTGGAAACTCAAGCGCGGTGTGAAGTGGCACGATGGCCGGGACTTCACCGCCGATGATGTGCTGTTCACTTGGCAGTACGCGGGCGATCCGGCCTCGGCCATGCTCACAGTCAATGTCTACCGCGACATCAAGGTCAGCAAGGTGGATTCCCACACCGTGAAGATCGACTTCGCCCGGCCCACGCCCCACTGGGCCGAGCCCTTCGTGGGCACCTGGGGCCTGATCCTGCCCAAGCATGTGTTCGAGCCCTATTCGGGCGCCAAGTCACGCGAGAATCCGGCCAACCTCAAGCCCGTGGGCACCGGGCCCTACAAGTTGGTGGACTTCAAGCCCGGCGACATGCTGCGCGCCGAAGCCAACACGGCCTACCATGTGCCCAACCAGCCCTTCTTCGACACGCTGGAGCTCAAGGGCGGCGGCGACGCCACCAGCGCGGCGCGGTCGGTGCTGCAGACCGGCGAGTTCGATCTGGCCTGGAACCTGTCGGTCGAAGATGTGATCCTGCGTCAGTTGGAGTCGGCCGGCCGCGGCAAAGTCCATTTCTACGAGGGCAGCGACCTTGAATATGTGACGCTCAACCCCACTGACCCCTGGAAGGAAGTGGACGGCGAGCGCGCCAGCGCCAAGAGCAAGCACCCGGCCTTCAGCGAGCGTGCGGTGCGCGAGGCCATGAGCCTGCTGATCGACCGCAAGAGCATTGCCGAGGCCATCTACGGGCGCGGTGCGATCGCCACGGCCAACTTCCTGAACAACCCGGTCCGATTCCGCAGTTCGAACCCGAAGTACGAGTTCAACATCGACAAGGCCAATCAAGTGCTGGAGGCCGCCGGCTGGAAGCGTGGGCCCGACGGCATCCGGGCCAAGGGCGGCACCAAGCTCAAGTTCGTGTTCCAAACCTCGGTAAGCGGCCCACGCCAGAAGACGCAGGCCATCATCAAGGACGCCTGCGGCAAGGCCGGCATCGACCTGGAACTCAAGAGCGTGGTGGCCGCGGTGTACTTCGGGGGCGACTTCGCCAACCCCGACACCTACCAGAAGTTCTGGGCCGACATGCAGATGTACACCACCACCATGACGCAGCCCGACCCGCAAACCTTCATGGAGCAGTTCACCACCTGGGAACTTTCGCAGAAGGAAAACAAGTGGGCGCGGCGCAACCTCTCGCGCTGGCAGAACGCCGACTACGACGCGGCGCACAAGGCTGCGCAGATGGAGATCGACCTCGTCAAGCGGGCGGCGCTTTTCATCCGCATGAACGACCTGGTGGTGGGTGACCTGCATGTGGTGCCGCTGTTCTCGCGGCCTCGGCCCTATGGCGTGAGCACCAAGCTGCGCCCGGTGCTTTCGGCCTGGGACAACACCACCTGGGCGCTGGGCTACTGGACGCGAGAAGGTTGAGGCGCTTGCACCCCCACCGGCCGGTCGCCACGGGCTTGGTCCGCTGCATGGGCTTGCCCCACCCGGCTGCAAAGGCCTAGACCGTGGGCGGCTACATCCTTCGGCGCATCCTGATTGCGCTGCCCAGCCTGCTGGGCATCAGCGCGGTCTTGTTCACCGTGCTGGCCCTGGCGCCGGGCGACCCCTTCGAGGAACTGGCCACCAACCCCAATGTGCCGCCGGAGGTGCGCGCGGCGCTGCGGGTGCAGTTCGGCCTGGACGACCCGGTGTGGGAGCGCTATGTGCGGTGGTTGGCCAGCATGCTGCAGGGCGATTGGGGCTACTCGTTCGTCAGCCGCATCAATGTGGACGAACTGATCATGCAGCGCCTGCCCACCACCATCGTGGTGATCGGCCTGTCGCAGGTGCTGGCCATTCTGGTGGCCGTGCCGGTGGGCGTACTGGCTGCCGTAAAGCCCTACTCCTGGTTCGACCGCATCGCCAGTACGGTGGCCTTCGTGGGCTTTTCGCTGCCCACCTTCTTCACCGGCGTGCTGTTCATCCTGCTGTTTTCCATCACGCTGGGCTGGCTGCCTTTCGTGTACCGCAGTGACATTTCCTCCACGGGTTGGCAATTCCTGTGGGACCACTTCAAGCAAAGCATCATGCCCATCACGGTGCTGGGCCTGTACCAGGCGGCCAGCATGATGCGTTATGTGCGCAGCGCGGTGCTGGATGTGATTCGGCTGGACTATGTGACCACCGCGCGCAGCAAGGGCTTGAGCGAACGCGCAGTCGTGCTCAAGCATGTGGTGCGCAATGCCATGATTCCGGTGGTGACCCTGGTGGCACTGCAGATGCCCACGGTATTCGGCGGAGCCATCGTGACCGAGCAGATCTTTCGCATCCCAGGCATCGGCAGCCTGCTGATTGACGCCATCCTGCGCAACGACACCCCGGTGATCATGGCCGTGACCTTCGTGTTCAGCGGCCTGGTCATCTTCTTCAACCTTGTGGCCGATGTGCTCTATGGCTGGCTCGACCCCCGCATCAGCTACCGCTGACCCCCGCCTGCCGGGCAAGCCCGTGGCCGGCCTGTCGCCCACGCAGGAGGCCTGGCGGCGCTTCAAGCGCCACCGCCTGGCCTACTGGAGCCTGTGGCTGCTGGGCGCGCTGGTGCTGGCGGTGCTCTTCGGGCCCCTGGTGTGGAAGGTGGGGGTCAATGATGTGGACCTGCTGGCCAGCCTTTCCAAACCGAGCGCGAAGCACCCGCTGGGCACCGACGACTTGGGCCGCGACCTGCTGGCGCGCATGCTTTATGGTGGCCGCATCAGCCTGGCAGTGGGGCTGGCGGCCATGCTCACCGCGGTGCTGGTGGGCGTGGTGATCGGCGCGGTGGCGGGCATGTCGCGCGGTTGGGCGGATGCCGCGCTGATGTGGCTGACTGACCTGTTCCTGAGCCTGCCGCAGTTGCCGGTGCTGCTGCTCTTGATCTTCCTGTTTCGTGAACCATTGAAGCAGACCTTTGGATTGGAGGCGGGCATCTTCATCCTGATCGTGGCGGTAATCGGCGGCTTTCGTTGGATGCCGGTGGCGCGCTTGGTGCGGGCGCAATTCTTCAGCCTGCGCGAAAAGGAATTCGTGGAGGCCGCGCGCGCCCTGGGCGCGGGCACCTCGCGCCAGGTGGTGC
>CAMCTE010000221.1 GCA_945878385.1 Azohydromonas lata NBRC 102462
GTCGTGATCGATTTCTCCGGGCGCCCGGGCCTGCACATGCGGGTGGATTTCAAGTCCGGCATGATCGGTGCGCTGGACACGCAACTGGTCTATGAGTTCTTCCAGGGCTTCGTGAACCACGCCGGCGTCACCCTGCACATTGACAACCTGCACGGCGAGAACGCGCACCACCAGTGCGAAACGATTTTCAAGGCTTTTGCCCGCGCCCTGCGCGCGGCGCTGGAATGGGACCCGCGCATGGCCGGCGTGGTGCCGTCCACCAAGGGCAGCCTGTAAACCCCACCCCCCTCGCGTGATGTCTCGAACGGTGGCCATCGTCGATTACGGTATGGGCAACCTGCGCTCGGTGTCGCAGGCCGTACAGCATGTGGCCGTCGGTTCGGGCGTGTCGGTGCTGGTCACCTCTGACCCCGATGCGGTGCAAGCGGCTGAACGCGTGGTGTTGCCGGGGCAGGGCGCCATGCGCGACTGCATGCATGAACTGCAGCGCACCGGCTTGCGCGAGGCCGTGCTGGACGCCGCGGCCACCAAGCCGCTGATGGGCGTGTGCGTGGGCATGCAGATGCTGCTGGACCACAGCGAAGAGCAGGACACGCCGGGCCTGGGGCTGATACCCGGGCGTGTGAAGCGCTTTCGCCTGGAAGGCCTGCGTCAGGCTGACGGCAGCCGTTACAAGGTGCCGCAAATGGGCTGGAACCAGGCCTGGCCCACGGGCGGCGGCGCCTCAAGCTGGTCCCGCCACCCGATGTGGGCCGATGTGCCCGATGGCGCCTGGTTCTATTTCGTGCACAGTTTCTATGCTGATCCGGCGCAAGCCGAGCACACTGCCGCGCACACCGACTACGGTGTGCGCTTGTCCTGCGCCGTGGCCCGGGATAATATTTTCGCTACCCAGTTCCATCCGGAGAAGAGCGCCGACCACGGTCTGCTCCTCTACCGCAACTTCCTCCACTGGACTCCTTGACCAACGACCAGCCATGCTGCTGATCCCTGCCATCGACCTGAAAGACGGTCACTGCGTGCGCCTCAAGCAAGGCGACATGAACGACAGCACCATCTTCTCGGAAGACCCGGCGGCCATGGCGCGCCGCTGGGTGGAGGCGGGCGCTCGGCGCCTGCACCTGGTGGATCTCAACGGCGCCTTTGCGGGCAAGCCCGTCAACGAGGGGGCGGTGAAGTCGATCCTGCGTGCCGTGGGCGACGACATCCCCGTGCAGTTGGGCGGCGGCATCCGCGACCTGGACACGATCGAGCGCTACCTGGACGACGGAATCAGCTATGTGATCATCGGCACTGCTGCGGTCAAGAGCCCCGGCTTTCTGAAGGACGCCTGCAGCGCGTTTGGCGGCCACATCATCGTGGGACTGGACGCCAAGGACGGCAAGGTGGCCACCGATGGTTGGAGCAAGCTCACCGGCCATGAAGTGGTGGACCTGGCCAAGAAGTTCGAAGACTATGGTGTGGAGGGCATCATCTACACCGACATCGGCCGCGACGGCATGCTCACCGGCATCAATATCGAGGCCACGGTGAAGCTGGCACAGGCGCTTTCGATACCCGTGATCGCCTCGGGCGGCTTGTCCGACATCGCCGACATTGAAGCCCTTTGTGCGGTCGAGCACGAAGGTGTTGACGGCGTGATCTGCGGCCGCTCCATCTACACCGGTTCCCTCGACTTCAAGGCTGCGCAGGCGCGGGCCGACGAACTGGGCGCATAGTGCTGGCCAAGCGCATCATCCCTTGCCTGGATGTGACAGGGGGCCGCGTCGTCAAGGGCGTGAACTTTGTGGAGTTGCGCGACGCCGGAGACCCGGTGGAAATTGCGGCGCGATACAACGAGCAGGGCGCGGACGAGCTCACCTTCCTGGACATCACCGCCACCAGTGACGGGCGTGACCTGATCCTGCACATCATCGAATCGGTGGCCTCGCAGGTCTTCATTCCCCTGACGGTGGGTGGCGGTGTGCGCACGGTGGAGGATGTGCGGCGCCTACTCAATGCGGGGGCCGACAAGGTCAGCTTCAATTCGGCTGCGGTGGCCAGGCCTGAAGTGATCCGAGAGGCCTCTGACAGGTATGGTGCCCAATGCATTGTGGTGGCCATCGACGCCAAGCGGCGGCAAGGTGAGGATGAGGCGGCCCGCGGTGCGGGCTGGGATGTGTACACCCACGGGGGTCGCAAGAATGTGGGGCTGGACGCGGTGGACTGGGCGCGCCAGATGGCCGAATTCGGTGCCGGTGAGATTCTGCTGACCAGCATGGACCGCGACGGCACCAAGATCGGTTTTGACTTGGCGCTCACCCGCGCGGTCAGTGATGCGGTGCCGGTGCCGGTGATTGCCTCCGGAGGCGTGGGTGAACTGCAGCACCTGGTGGACGGCGTGCAGATCGGCGGCGCCGATGCGGTGTTGGCGGCCAGCATCTTCCACTACGGACAACACACGGTGGCCGAGGCCAAGGCGTTGATGGCCGCGCGTGGCGTACCGGTGAGGCTTTGAGCCCGCCCAAGCGGGTCTTTCCGCTGTGAAGCGCGCCGCCACTGTTGGGGAAGTGCGCCTGATCGGAGGCCAATGGAAGCGCAGCAAGCTGCCGGTGGCCGATAAACCAGGCCTGCGCCCTACGCCCGACCGCGTGCGCGAGACGCTTTTCAACTGGCTGGGGCAGGACCTGAGCGGATGGGTCGTGCTTGACGCGTTTGCCGGCAGCGGCTCCCTGGGTTTCGAAGCCGCCTCCCGCGGGGCGCAGCTGGTGCAGATGATCGAGGCCGATACGCAGCTCGCCCGTTCTCTGAGGGCCACGGCCCAACGCCTGCAAGCAGCCAGCGTGCAGGTGACCCAGGCCGATGCCTTGGCTTGGATGGCGCGGGCAACGCGCGCTCAGTTTGATCTCGTGTTGCTGGACCCGCCGTTTGAGGCCCAGCTTTTCGAGGCGGCTTGGCGCGGCGCCATGCCCCTGTTGCGCCCGGGGGGCTGGCTGTATCTGGAAGCCCCGGCACAATCCAGCCTGCAAGCACCGGGCTTGTTGCTGCACCGCCACCTCAAGGCCGGTGCGGTGCATGCCCACCTGTGGAAAAGCATCGAGGCCCGCGCAGCATGAACCCGACGCCAGGCGTGACCGCCGTGTACCCCGGCACCTTCGACCCCATGACCCTGGGCCATGTGGACCTGGTGCGCCGCGCCAGCCGTTTGTTCGGCTCGGTGATCGTCGCTGTGGCGGCGGGCCACCACAAGCGCACGCTCTTCAACCTGGAAGAGCGCCTGGCCATTGCGCAGGAGGCGTGCGCGGGCTGGTCGCATGTGCAGGTCTTGCCTTTTGTAGGCCTGCTGCGCGACTTCGTGGTGGGCCAAGGCGCCACGGTGGTGGTGCGTGGCTTGCGTGCGGTGAGTGACTTCGAATACGAATTCCAGATGGCCGGCATGAACCGCCAGTTGATGCCTGATGTGGAAACGCTGTTTCTCACGCCGAGCGACTCCTACCAATTCGTCAGCGGCACCTTTGTGCGCGAGATTGCGATGTTGGGTGGTGATGTGAGCAAATTCGTGGCTGAGCCGGTGCTGGAGCGCCTGCAGGCCAAGAAGCGCGAACGCCAAGCCCAGGGCGAAGGGAGGGCCTGAACATGGCCCTGATGATCACCGACGAGTGCATCAACTGTGATGTGTGCGAACCCGAGTGCCCCAACGACGCCATTGCCATGGGCGAAGAGCACTACGACATCGACCCGCAGCGCTGCACCGAGTGCGTGGGCCATTTCGAGGAGCCCCAGTGCCGCCAGGTGTGCCCGGTCGACTGCATCCCGTTGAACCCGCAGGTCAAGGACGACCAGGCGTCGCTTTGGGCGCGGTACCGGCGCCTGCAGGAAGAGGCTCGGGCACAGGCGGCTTTGCCTCCCGGCGCGGCGGGCGGGCCATTCGCCTGAGTTCGGCTTCGCGCAGCGCGTCGCTGCGCGCGTTGCGGCTGATGTCGACCTGTTCTCTTCCCATGACCGCCACCTGACGCTGTTGCTGGGCCGCCTGCAGGCGTTCTTCCTGGTGGCGTTGCCGGGCCATCTTGTCGGCCCATTGCGCCTCTTCGCGCGCGCGCGCCCTGGCGGCTTGCCGCTGCTGGGTGGAACGGTCGTCTTGGGCATCAATGGCCTGGCTGACCTGGCCATTGGGGCAAGGTTGGTCGCTGTATACCGCCAGGGATGCCGAGCCTGGCGGTGCAGGGCAGCGATACACCGCAGCGGCCCGCGCCCAGGGTGCACCCGCACATAAGAACCAACCAAGGGCGAGCCGCCGTTTCATGAATGATTCGGGCCGGGTGCCGTGGGGACTGGGGGTTCTGCGGGTGCTGCAGGGCTTGTGCCCCTTGCTTCGGGCTGCGCCTTCGACCCCGGCGTCGGGGTTGGGGTGGGGGTGGGGGGCT
>CAMCTE010000222.1 GCA_945878385.1 Azohydromonas lata NBRC 102462
CACGGCCGCGCGGCCCCTCCCCTACAATCGAGCGTGACGGGCCTCCTCGCATGGGAACACGGCCAATCGGGTCAGGTGGGGAACCAAGCAGCCCTAACCGGCGAACCCAGTGCCGGGGTCAGGCTCGTCACCCATCACCGGTCCATCGCGCCGCATCCCGCATGCAAGCCCGATGCCCGCAACGGCTTCCAGTATCAACGGCACCGCCAGAACATGAGCAGCGAACTGATCAAACACACCTCCGACGCCTCCTTCGAGGGCGATGTGCTGAACGCCAGCACGCCCGTGCTGGTGGACTATTGGGCCGAATGGTGCGGCCCCTGCAAGATGATCGCCCCCATCCTGGACGATGTGGCCAAGGACTACAACGGTCGGCTGCAGGTGGCCAAGATGAACGTCGATGAGAACCGCGAAGTGCCGGCCAAATTCGGTATCCGCGGCATTCCGACGCTGATGATCTTCAAGGGTGGTCAACTGGCCGCAACCAAGGTGGGCGCCCTGTCCAAGGCGCAGCTCGCTGCGTTCATCGACGAGCATCTATAATCGACTCCAAGCATCGCGAAACCCGAGGTGTTCGTCCTTGAGCAGAACAGCCCGCAGCCGCCGATACGGTAGCTGCCTGCTCGCAGCCGGCGCCATGACCGGCTGAGCGGCCCCCTACCCCAGCCCTGCAGTTTCACTCGGCAGCTTTCGGCCCGTGCAGGCTGTGCGGGTCCCACCAGACCCCACCCGCCACCCACAGGCTCCCCGGTTCGACCCGGCACCGTTGCGTCTGAACGCAACAGCAGAACATGCACCTCTCAGAACTCAAAGCCCAGCACGTCTCCGAGCTCATCAAGCAAGGCGAAGCCCTGGAGATCGAAAACGTCTCTCGCATGCGCAAGCAGGAGTTGATGTTTGCGATCATGAAAAAGCGCGCCAAGGCCGGCGAGCAGGTCTTCGGCGACGGTGTGCTGGAAGTGTTGCCCGACGGCTTTGGCTTCCTGCGCTCGCCGGACACCTCGTATATGGCGTCCACCGACGACATCTACCTCTCTCCCAGCCAGATCCGCCGCTTCAACCTGCACACAGGCGACATGATCGAAGGCGAAGTGCGCGTGCCCAAGGACGGCGAGCGCTATTTCGCACTGGTGAAGGTGGACCGCGTGAACGGCTTGTCTCCTGAGGAGAACAAGCACAAGATCATGTTCGAGAACTTGACCCCGCTGTTCCCCAAGGAACAGTTCAAGCTCGAGCGCGACATCAAGGCCGAAGAGAACATCACCAGCCGCATCATCGACCTGATCGCGCCCATCGGCAAAGGCCAGCGAGCGCTGCTGGTGGCCCAGCCCAAGACCGGCAAGACGGTCATGATGAAGCAGATCGCGCACGCGCTGGTGGCCAACCATCCCGAGATCCACCTCATCGTGCTGCTGGTGGACGAGCGCCCCGAAGAGGTGACCGAAATGGTCCGCGGCGTGCGCGGCGAGGTCATCTCCTCCACCTTCGACGAGCCGGCTGCGCGGCATGTGCAGGTGGCTGAAATGGTGATCGAGCGCGCCAAGCGCCTGGTCGAGCTCAAAAAGGATGTGGTGATCCTGCTGGACTCCATCACCCGCTTGGCGCGTGCCTACAACAATGTGCTGCCCTCATCGGGAAAGGTGCTCACCGGCGGCGTGGACGCCAATGCCCTGCAACGCCCCAAGCGCTTCTTCGGCGCCGCGCGCAATGTGGAGGAAGGCGGCTCGTTGACCATCATCGGCACCGCCCTGATCGACACCGGCTCCAAGATGGACGAGGTGATCTACGAGGAATTCAAGGGCACGGGCAATTGCGAGATCCATCTGGACCGCCGCATGGCCGAAAAGCGCGTGTATCCCTCCATTCAGATCAACAAGACCGGCACGCGCCGCGAAGAGTTGCTGCTCAAGCCCGAGATCCTGCAAAAGACCTGGATCCTGCGCAAGCTGCTGTACAACATGGACGAGATCGAGGCGATGGAGTTCGTGCTGGACAAGATGAAGGCGACGAAGAACAACCTCGACTTCTTCGACATGATGAGGCGAGGCGGTTAACTGAAGCTATAATGTTTGGTTTTCCGTTCCATGGAAAGTGCGCAGCCTGACCACTGACGGCCGCGTGGCTTCCAACCACACCGAACAAAGGTTTCCCATGAAAGAAGGCATTCACCCCAACTACCGCGACGTGTGTTTCGTGGATTTGTCCAACGGCTTCAAGTTCGTCACGCGTTCCTGCGTGCAGACCCGCGAAACCGTGAAGATGGACGACGGCCGTGAGCTGCCGCTGATGAAGCTGGAAACCACCAGCGAGTCGCACCCCTTCTATACCGGCACGCAAAAGAGCGTGGACAACCTCGGTGGCCGCGTGGAGAAGTTCCGCAACAAGTTCGCCCACCTCAAGAAGTGAGCGCCACGCGTGTTGCGCGCGTTCAGAACAAAGGGCAGCCCGGGCTGCCCTTTTTTCTTGTTGTCCCGCTTCTTGGCATGATGCGCCCATGATCACCACCCCGGCCCTGGTCACCCGCGAAGCCGCCCAGCGACTGCCGCGCCTGGCGCTGTGGCTGATGGCGGGCATCTACCTGTTGCCAGGCCTAGTCGGGCGCGACCCCTGGCGCAATGCCGATCTCACCTCGTACGCCGTGATGCTGGCCATGGCCGAAGGGCGCACCGGCTGGCTGCAGCCCATGGTCGGAATGGTTGCGGTGGATGGGTCATGGCCTGCCCATGCCTTGGGAGCGCTGTTCATTGCGGCCCTGAGCCCACTGGGCGTGTATGCACCGCTGGCCGCCCGGCTGCCCTTCGTGCTGCTGCTGGGGGCCAACATGGCGCTGATTTGGTACGCCACCTACCGGCTGGCCCGCACCGAAGCCGCCCAACCCGTGGCCTTTGCCTTCGGCGGTGAAGCACAGCCCCAGGACTACGCGCGGGCTTTGGCTGACGGCGCGCTGCTGGCCTTCATGGCCACGCTGGGTTTGCTGCAACTGGGCCATGAAACCACCCCGGAGCTGATGCTGCTGACTTCGGTGTCCTTGTTGTTGTGGGCCTTGGCCATGCCGGCGCAGCGCGGTTGGCAGGCGGGCCTGGTCGCCGCGGGGGCACTGGGGCTGATGTCGGCCTCGGGTGCAGCCGAGTTGGCGCTGGGCTGCGGGGTGGCGGCGGGCTTGGTGTGTCAGCGTTCGGAAGACCCGGCGTTGGCGCCGATGCGCTGGTGGGTGGGCTTGGGCACCCTGATGGCCTTGGCCCTGGGCTTGGCACTGGGCACCTTTCGAGCCGGCTTTGAGTGGCCTGATGAAGCCGCAGACCTGTGGCAACTGGTGCGGCTGCTGGCCTGGTTCACTTGGCCCACGGCTCCCCTGGCCTTGATCACGCTGTGGCGCTGGCGCAGACAACTGCTGCGCCGCCATGTGGCGGTGCCCGCGCTCCTGGCCCTGCTGCCCTTGGGACAGGCCATCCTGGTGGGCGGTTCAGACCGCGTGCTGCTGTTGGCGCTGCCCGGCATCGCCGTGTTGGCCGCTTTCGCCCTGCCCACCCTCAGCCGCAGCGGCAGTGCTGCGGTGGACTGGTTCTCGGTGTTCTTCTGCAGTGCCCTGGCCTTGGGGGTGTGGGCCGTCTACCTCTCGTTCCAAACCGGCTGGCCCCCTGCCCCGCTGCGCAACGCCATGGCGGTGGCGCCTGACTACGCGCCCTTGTTCGAGCCGCTGTCCTTGGCGCTGGGCCTCATGGCCACGGCCATCTGGCTGTGGCTGGTGCGCTGGCGAACGGCGCGACACCGCAAGGCCTTGTGGAAGAGCCTGGTGTTGCCGGCGGGCGGCGTGCTGCTGAACTGGATGCTGGGTATGACGCTGCTGTTGCACCCTTTGGACTACACCCGAAGCCTCACTCCCTGGGTGCGATCGCTGCAACCCACTTTGGGCGAGGCCCACTGTGTGGCGGCCCCAGGAATGCAAATGGCTTATGTGGCGGCCCTTGAGGCCCAGGGCGGTTGGCGCGTGGATGCCCGAATGACGGACCGCCTTGACACCGACTGTCCTGTACTGCTGTTGACCGAGGGGCGCGACGGTGTGGTGCCCGATGTGGCGGGTTGGACCTTCAGTGAACGGGTGCGCCGACCGACGGAACGCTACTTTGCAACGCTGCTGTATCGGCGTGCATCGCCCGCTGACGCACCCGCGCTGCGGGCAGGCGCAGACTGAAGCGCGAACCGCGCCCGAGTTCACTGTCGATGATCAGCTCGCCCCCGTGGCGCTGGATCGCGTGCTTGACGATGGCCAGGCCCAAACCCGTGCCACCGGTCTCTCGCGAACGACTGGGGTCCACCCGATAGAAGCGCTGGGTCAGGCGCGGGATGTGCTCGCGGGCAATGCCGATGCCGCTGTCCTGTACCGAAATGAGGG
>CAMCTE010000223.1 GCA_945878385.1 Azohydromonas lata NBRC 102462
CGCAGCACAGTTGCACCTGCAATGGACAGTGCTGGCGCCGCGGCGCATCGCCTTGGTGACCCTGCCCAGGCTGGAGGTGCAGTTCAATTTCGGCACCACCGACCCAAAGCTCAGGCACCACTTCATGAAGCACTTCGACCTGTACACGCAACGCGGCGGCGGCTGAACCCCGCAGCACTAGGCATTGCTGGTGGCGCGCACTTCCTCAATTGAAGTCACACCCTGCAGCACCTTCTCGATGCCGTCCTGCCGCAGCGTCATCATGCCCTGCTCCAGGGCGCAGGCCTGAAGTTCCGTGACCGGCTGTCGGGTCTGGATCAGGCGTCGAACCTCGCGCGTGACCACCAACAACTCGTGCAGGCCCACGCGCCCCCGCAGTCCAGTCCCATCGCAGTGGGTGCAGCCTGGCGCGTGCCAGCGCATCAACTGCCCGTCCCTGGCGAAGCGGCGCGTCCAGTCGGCCAACACCTCGGCTTCGCGGCTCCGGCCTTCCTCGTGGCCGGCGTGCAGGTAGTCCCCCACCAACTCATCCAGTTCCGACGCCGTGGCCGGGCGCTGTTCCAGACAGCGCAGGCAGTGGCGCCGCACCAGGCGCTGGCCCATCACGGCCAGCAGCGAGTCGCCGAAGTTGAAGGGGTCCATCCCCATGTCCAGCAGTCGGGTGACGGTTTCCGGGGCGCTGTTGGTGTGGATGGTGGACATCACCAGGTGGCCCGTCAGCGCGGCCTCCACCGCCATACGTGCTGTCTCCCGGTCCCGCACTTCGCCCACCATGATCACATCCGGGTCGGCGCGCAGAAACGAGCGCAGGGCCTTTTCGAAGGTCCAGTCGATGCGCGGATTGATCTGCACCTGCCGCAACCCCGGCTGGGTGATCTCCACCGGGTCTTCGGCTGTCCAGATCTTGCGGTCGGGCGTGTTGATGTGGGCCAGGGCTGAATGCAGCGTCGTCGTCTTGCCGCTGCCGGTGGGCCCGGCGCACAGGATCAGGCCATACGGCCGTTCCACCGCTGTCTTGAAGCGCTGAAGGTTGCGCGGGTGCACGCCCAACTTGTCCAGCGGCAGTGGCTCTGCAGCCGTGAGCAGGCGCAGCACCACATCTTCCAGGCCCTGCAAGGTGGGAATGGTGACCACGCGCAGTTCCAGAGGATGGTCCGGCGAATAGCGCGCGAAATTGATCTTTCCGTCCTGGGGTTTTCGCCGTTCGGAAATGTCCAGAGAGCACATGATCTTGATGCGCGCCACCAGCGCCGAGCGCAGCGTGTGGGGCAGCTCCATGTAAGCGCGCAGGCGCCCATCGCGACGAAAGCGGATGCGCACCTTCTCTCGGCCGGGCAGGGTCTCGACATGGATATCGGAGGCGCCTTGGGTTCGCGCGTCGATGATCATGTTGTTGATCAGCTTGACCAGGGCGTTCTCGTTCTCTTCAGCCAGCGTGGTGTCGTCGCTCGGCTCGTTGTCGCTCATCTGCTGCTCGACGCTGGCCAACCAGCGGTCAGCTTGGTCTGCGCCGCTGCTGCCTGCAGGCTGCAAACCTTCGGCGTCCTGTCCGCTGGCGATGGTCTTCAAGCGCTGGCGGATGGCGGCGGCTTCTGCAATCACCGGGCGCACCCAGCACTCGCTGGCCCATGCCAGCTCATCGAGGTCTTCCTGCCGATTGGGGTCGGACAGCGCCACGATGAGTTGCCCTTCGTGCAAGGTCAGCGGCAGCACATTCATCCGCTGTAGCGTGCCCATGGAAATTTTGTGCAGCGCGGCGGCCTCCACGGGGAAGCGCTCGATGTCCACCTGCACATACCCCAACTTGAGGTTCATGGCCACATCCAACTGCGCCCGCGTGATCCTGCCTTGCTGCACCAGCAGTTCACCCACGGGCAGGCTCTTGTCCTGCCGCTGCAGGGTCAACGCGCTGCTGAGGTCCTCAGCGGTGATGAAGCCCAAACCCACCAGCGTTTCGCCCAGGCGCTGCACCGGCTTGCGAGCCTGTGCGTCCACGGCCGCGATCAATTCATCGCGGTGGCGCGGCGGCGGTGGGCTCAGGTTGGATGGCAGGGCAGGGGTTGCGGCATTCATCCCGGGATCCTCGCATGTCGAATTTGACGCTTACCCAGTCCAAGTCCCACAACCGGCATACAAGGGTGACAAGTTGCGCAGCCCCGCCTCTCAGGCGTGGGCCGGCCCATCATTGTCCGCAGCGCACAGCCCATCGCGCAGGCTGGCCCAGCCCTGGCGCAGGGCCTCGGGCAATGCGTCCGGTCGGGCTCCTGGGGGCATGCCACTGGCGGGGCTTTCCAACCAATGCGCCGCCGCATCTTCCAGGTTCAGCGCGGTCTGCGCCAAGTCATCGCGCGCCAGAGTGCGCAGCACGCTCTTGAGGTTGTGGGCCACGCGGCGAAGTCCAGCCACGTCGCCCGTGTCCACCGCGCGGTTGCCCTGCTCGATGTCGCGAGGAAATTGCTGCAGACTGCCCTGGCGGTAGGCCAGGAACAGCGCCGTTTGACCACCGAAGTGTGATTCGATGATGGCCTGTTCGGCCGGATTGAGCCGTTCGTCCGGGGCCACTGGTGCCACTGGGGCCACCGGAGCCGCTGGGGCAGTCAAGCGCGCGGCAAGGGCCTCATCAATGCAAGCGCGAAAGGCCTTGACCGTCACCGGCTTGCCCAACACGCGCCACACGCCCAATTGCGTCAATTCGCGTCGCACCGCGTCGTCGACGCTGCCGCTCATCACCACCAGCCGTGCAGCACCCCGCAGGCTGGCATCTTGGCGAATGGCTTTGAGCAGCCCCCGTCCGTCCAAACCAGGCAACAAGAGGTCGGTCACCAGCACATCGGCCGGTGCCTTTCGAAGTTCGTCCAAGGCTTCTTCGGCGCTGCGGCACAGGCATGGGCTCACCGGCAACAACTCCAGCACCATGCTGAAGAACTCGGCCAGGGTCTCGTCGTCCTCGACAACCACAACACGAGGGCGGTCCATGGTGGGCCGTCCTCAAGTCATCGCCGAGGCGACCGATTCACCGCCACCGGCGCCCACCCAACTGCTGAGCAGGGTAGGCAGTTCCCGAACCACATTGGGCTTGTGGATGACGGGCACCCCTTCCAACGCATAGCGGTACGGTTCTCGTTGCGCTTCGTCCAGGGAGGTCAACACCACCAACTTGCTGTCGCGGAAACGCTCGTGAGAGCGCAGGCTGGTGATGAGGGTGCCGCCATCGATGCCCGGCAGCAGGATGTCGATGAGCAGCACCTGGGGCTGCAATTGCCCCACCATGGCCAGGCCCGAAATGCCGTCATCGGCGATCGAGAGTTCCACCTGGGGGAACTGCTGTTTGACGATGAGCGAAATCAGATTCTGGAAGTGCGTGGAATCTTCAATCAACAGCACTCGCGGGGCACCCGTGGACCGGGCTCGGCCTGAAACGGCCTCGCTGCGCCCACCGGGTTGGCGCGAGGCCAACCACCGCTCGACCGAGTCGCGAGAAATTCGCCGGTGACCCCCCGGTGTCTTCCACGCCTCCAGGTCACCACGGTCCACCATCAACTGCACCGAACGCACGGCCATGCCCAGCATGCGAGCCACCTCCAGCGTCGTGTAGTGGTCGGTCAAGGCGGGGCGGTTGAGATCGGAGGACATGCGGTTCACCTGGTCAGGTCAGGCCCTGAATATGCTAAAAAGTTGGCAAACGATAACGACCGGTTGAGTCTAAAGAAGTTTTTAATGATTTGGAGGCGGCGAATACCCAATTTGTGGCGTATTTGCAGCATGGGGGATCCGTTTACTCGCGCCTGGAGAACTGGATCACGATCACAGACGGAACCCTCCCGTCGATATCCCGTGGGAGCACCTCCGCCTTTTCCACCGCCCGCATCACGGCGGCATCCCAATCCGGCGATTCGCTCTTGCGCAACAGGCGCAGGCCCAGGACGGCGCCCGTGGGGGCCAGTCGAACCTCCACCTCGGCCACAGGATTGCCGGGCAGGCTGTCCGGGTAGACGATCAGCGGCTTGATGCGCGCCTTGATGCGCCCGGCATAGCCCGCCGATGGTCCGCTGCTTTGTGCTGCGCTGCCGGTGGCTTCGGCCCCTCCCGAGGCGCCGGCCATGCCCTTGATGCGCGCCAGGTTGTCCTGGCGCTGCTTTTCTGCCCGCTCCTCGGCGGCCTTCTCAGCCTTCAGCCGTTCGCGTTCCTTCTGTCGATCACGCTCCTTCTGTTGCTCCTTCTGTTGCTCCTTCTGCCGGTCCTTTTCACGCTCGCGCTCTTTTTCCCGTTCCCGTTCCTTCTCGCGCTCCTTCTGCTTGGCCTTGTCCTTCTCGGCCTGCTCGCGGCGGCGCTCCTCGGCGGCCTGCCGTTCGCGCT
>CAMCTE010000224.1 GCA_945878385.1 Azohydromonas lata NBRC 102462
TGCGGTGAAACCACAGCGGTCCATCAGGCTGCGAACACGGGATTCCAGCGCAGGATCCTGCAGGGGCGTGAACCGGTTGAACAGCGGCGCGATCCAGGTGGGAAACACCACCATCATCATCAACTGAAAACCCGCCAGAACCGCAAAGGCCCAAAGCCACCAGGTAGGCCCAGCCTGCCCCATCAGCCACAGCACCGCGGCCAGCAACGGCGTCATCAACAGCACCGTCAGTGCGGTGCCTTTGAGTGCATCGCGCACATAGTCACCCACGCTCATGCGGTTGAAGCCAAAGCGCTGCTCCACCCCGAAATGGCGAATGAGGTCGAAGGGCACATCGATCAGCCCGCTGATCAGGGTCACACCCAGCAACAAGGCCACTTGGTACACGATCGCCGTGGAAACCGAGGGTGACGGGTCGTAGATGAGGCTCCGCAAGCCCGTGTTCAACGCATCCAGACCACCCAACAGGGTCCAGCCCAGCAGCACTGCGGCCTCCGCCACCACGGCCATCCATTCCAGCCGCGCCTTGGCACCACTGTAGTCGGCCGCTTTCTGATGGGCCTGCAGGTCCACGCGCCCCATGAATGCAACGGGAACCGCGCCGCGGTGGGCGCGCACATGCCGCACTTGACGCCCGAGCAGCCACAAGCGAACCAGGGCCTGCATCAAGACCATCAGGGCGAAGACCCAGGTCAGCGGAGAGAGGGATTCGTTGGCGTCAAACATCGGCATGCAGGCAGTGTAGGCCTGCGACAATTCCGGCGCTGCTTCAATCCCATCTCGTCATGACCGAAACCACCCTGCCCATCAATGATCAAAACCTGATCTGGATCGATCTGGAAATGACGGGCCTGTCCCCCAGCACCGACCGCATCATCGAAATCGGGGTGGTGGTCACGGATGCGCAGTTGACCGTTCGCGTTGAGGGGCCGGTATTGGCCATCCACCAAACCGACGCCGTGCTCGACGGCATGGACGCATGGAACAAGGGCACACACGGCAAGAGTGGGCTGATCGACCGCGTCAGAGCTTCCGCCGTGGATGAGGCGGCTGCTCAAGCCCAGGTCATCGAATGGCTGGCCACGGTGGTGCCCAAGGGCAAGAGTCCGATGTGTGGCAACTCCATCTGTCAGGACCGCCGTTTTCTGGCGCAGTACATGCCGGAGTTGGAGCGCTTCTTCCACTACCGCAACCTGGATGTGAGCACGCTCAAGGAACTCGCCCGCCGCTGGAAGCCGCAGATCCTGGACGGATTCAAGAAAGCCCAAGCCCACACGGCGCTGGCCGACATCCACGAATCCATCGACGAGTTGGCCTACTACCGGCAGCATTTCCTGCTGCCTTGAAACGGTTGACGCCATCCACGCCGCTTGGCACCAAGCCAGGCGGCGCGCGGCACTGATTCGACAGGCACGCTGCGCGGTGTGGTGCCGCGCGCGTGCTGGTGGCTTCAGCTGTTGACCGCCAGCAGTTCCACCTCGAAGACGAGGGTGGCGTTGGGCGGGATCACCCCACCCGCCCCATAGGCGCCATAGCCCAGTTCCGGCGGGATCGTCAGCACCCGGGTGCCCCCGACCTGCATGCCGGCCACGCCTTGGTCCCATCCCTGGATCACCATGCCTGCACCCAAGCTGAATTCGAAGGGGTCGCCACGGGATTTGCTGCTGTCGAACTGGCGGCCTCGGCCGTTGGTGGCCTGCGGGTCATGCAGCCAGCCGGTGTAGTGCACCGTCACATCGTGACCGGCCTGCGCGGTGGCGCCCGAGCCAACGGTCACATCGTCAATCTGCAGTCCACTGGGGGATGAACTCATGGAGGGTCCTCGGTAGGTGAAAGCCGCATCCTATGTCCTTTCCGAACTTGCTTCCCGCCGCCAGCGCTGCGCCCAGGCGGCGGTGGCCTGTTCCAGCCAGGCCTGTACCGCGGCGTCGCTCGTCATTGCAGTGGAGCTGGGCTGATCGGCCTTCGGCTGAACTTGAGCCTGAGCTTGAGCCAGCCGTGCGTCCGATGACAATTCCAGCACCTGTGCAGCCTCCTGCAACACGCGCAAGGGGTCGCCCACATCCACGGCCTGTGCCCCGGTTTGCTTGGACAACTTCTGACCATCGGCCGCGCGCACCAGTGCCGTGTGCAGGTAGCGCGGCGTGGGCGCGCCCAAGAGGCCTTGCAGCAGCATCTGCCGCGGCGTGTTGTCGGCCAGGTCTTCGCCGCGCACCACGTCCGTGATGCCCTGTAGGGCATCGTCCACAACGACGGCCAGTTGGTAGGCCCACCATCCATCGGCCCGGCGGATCACGAAGTCGCCCACATCAGCCTGCAGGTCCTGTGTCTGCATCCCCAACCGGCGGTCTTGCCAACGGCCACAGCGCAAGGCATCGGCCTCGCCCAGGCGCACCCGCCAAGCGCGCACCGCACGCCCCTGTGTGCCGCTGCGGCAGGTTCCCGGGTAGGCCGCTGCCGCATGGCGCAGGCGCGGGGCGCCTTGCGCTGCCCGTGCAGTTTCTATGTCTTGCCGGCTGCAGGCGCAGCCATAGACATGCCCGGCGGTCTGCAGGCGCTGCAGCGCTTGCTCGTAATGCGATGAACGCTGCGACTGCCACTGCACCGGCTCATCGGGCCGCATGCCCAAGCGATGCAGTTGATGCAGTATGTATTCGGCTGCGCCGTCCACACAACGCGGCGTATCCGTATCCTCGATGCGCACCAGCCACTGCCCACCATGCGCCCGAGCATCCAGCCAACTGGCCAAGGCCGCCACGATCGAGCCGGCGTGTAGCGGGCCCGAGGGCGTGGGGGCGAACCGTCCTCGATAGGTGAGCATGTCGCGAACGCTGCAGCGTGGGTGGTGTCGTGCCGGCGGGTTGGCCTTATTCAGAGACTGTTCGAGTGACTGTTCGAGTGACTGTTCGACAGACGGGTCAACAAGGCCAGCCGCGTGGTCGGACTGGCCAACTGTCCCAGCCACCAACGCAAGGCCAAGCCCAGGCCTGCGCTGCCGCCGCCGCTGCCAGTGCGCCAGGCGTAGCCGAATGCGGCAGGCGCTGCGGCTCGGCGCACTTCGCGGATCACCAGACGCCCATCAGCCACCGCTTGGCGGATCCAAGGCTCGGGCATGAAACCGACTCCCAGCCCCTTGAGCAGTGCCTGCAACTTGTCGTGCTGTGTCGCCACCGTCAACACATCTTGACCCGGCAGCAGGTTCACCGTCAGCGGTGACAGGCGGGAAGCAGAGTCCGCCACCGCCACCGCCCTGTGGTGAACCAGCGCCTCGTCACTCAGGGGGTCGGCCTCCCGGGCCAAGGGGTGGTGCGGGCTCACGGCCAATACGAAATGCAATTCACCCAGCGGCTGCACTTCAAACCCGGCCGGTGCGCTCATGCTGTTCAGGGCCACGCCCAGGGCCAAATCGGCTTGCCCGGACAGCAACGCCTCCCAGGTCCCGGCCAGCACTTCGGTGCGCAGGCGAAGCCGGGTAGGGGGCGGGCCGTCGGCATCCGTGGATGTGTGGGTGACGGCCGCGCGTGCGGCCCTGAGGTCCATGGAAGCGGGGTCGTGGGGGCCGTTGTCGGCCGTCGCAGCTGACGCAAGACGCCCCGGCTTCTGTGCATAAAAAGATTCCACCAACTCCAGCATGGTGGAAGAGGACAGAACCCCGTCCACAGCAATGGTCAGTTCGGCCTCCCAGCCCGTGGCCACGCGGCGCACGCGGTTGGCCACCCCCGCCATCTCCGCCAGCAGCCGCCGCCCCTCGGTCAGCAGTTCCTGCCCCGCCGCGGTGAGCTTGGCCTGCCCAGACTTGCGGTCGAACAGCAGCACATCCAGCGACTCCTCCAACTGGCGAACGCTGTAGGTGAGGGCCGAAGGCACGCGCCCCAGTTCACGGGCTGCCGCGGCGAAACTGCCATTGCGTGCAATGGCATCCATCATGGTCAGTGCATCGGGGGTGAGAGCCAGGTGCTTGTGGGGCATGGCTTCATCTTATTTGAATGGCCGTTTCAAGCCCACACTCGTGTGGGCCGAGCCATGCCGCCTACAGTGAGGCCATTGCGATGTTCTTTGCCTATCCATGATCACCTTGCGCCGTTCACAAGACCGCGGCCATGCCGACCACGGCTGGTTGCGCAGTGCCCACAGCTTCTCCTTTGCCGGTTACCAGGACCCGCGCTTCATGGGCTGGGGCAATCTGCGGGTCATCAACGAAGACCGGATTGCACCAGGCACCGGTTTCGGCACCCACGGGCACCGCGACATGGAAATCGTCAGCGTGGTGCTCAGCGGCCGGCTCGGCCACCAGGATAGCTTGGGGCATGGTTCCACCATTGGCCCCGGCGAGGTC
>CAMCTE010000225.1 GCA_945878385.1 Azohydromonas lata NBRC 102462
GAGCAGCGCTTCAAATTCAGCCTCTGTTTCACCTGGAAAACCGGCGATGAAGGTGCTGCGGATGACCAATTCGGGGCAGGCGGCGCGCCAGGCCAGCAGGCGCTCCAGGTGGCGCTCACCCGAAGCCGGGCGCTTCATGCGTCTGAGCACATCGGGATGTGCATGCTGGAAAGGGATGTCCAGGTAGGGCAGGATCCGGCCCTGCGCCATCATGGGGATGAGCTCGTCCACATGCGGATAGGGGTACACATAGTGCAAGCGCACCCAGGCCCCAAACGGCTCGGCCAGTTGAGAAAGGCGCTCGCACAGTTCGACCATGCGCGTCTTCACCGGCTGCCCGTTCCAGAACCCGACGCGGTACTGCACGTCCACCCCATAGGCGCTGGTGTCCTGGCTGACCACCAGCAGCTCCTTCACGCCGGACTCGAACAACTTGCGGGCCTCTTCGAGCACATCGCCGATGGGGCGCGAAACGAGTTTGCCGCGCATGCTGGGGATGATGCAGAAGGTGCAGGCGTGGTTGCAGCCTTCGCTGATCTTCAGGTAGGCATAGTGCCGCGGCGTGAGCTTGATGCCCTGGGGCGGCACCAAATCGGTGAAGGGGTCATGCGGCTTGGGCACATGACGGTGCACCGCGTCCATCACTTCGTGCGTGGCGTGTGGGCCGGTGACGGCCAGCACCTTGGGATGCACCTGCTTGACCAGGTTCTCGCCGCCCTCGCCCGTCTTGGCACCCAGGCAACCGGTGACGATCACGCGGCCGTTTTCGGCCAAGGCCTGGCCGATGGTGTCCAGGCTCTCCTTGACCGCATCGTCAATGAAGCCGCAGGTGTTCACGATGACGAGGTCTGCACCCGCGTAATCGCGCGAAGTCTGGTAACCCTCGGCGCTGAGTTGGGTGAGGATGAGTTCGCTGTCGGTAAGGGCCTTGGGGCAACCCAGGCTGGCGAAGGCCACGCGCGGCGCGTGCGCTGTAGTGCTCAAGCCGCTGGCCGGCTGGTTTGGGGGGGTGGAGGACATCCCTCGATTGTCCCGCACCTGCAGCCTCGGTGCCTGCGCCGTCCTACTTCTTCGTCGGGGGGAATCCGGGGAAGCCGGGTACGGCCTGGAACATCTTGGCCCACTGGCCCCAGGCTTCGGCATTGAACTGCGTGGGGTCGTACAAAGACTTGGACTGTTCGCTCCATTGACGCTGCATGTCGGCAAAGCCCTGCAGGTTCTGCTCGAGGTAGTGGCCCATCATCCCCTGCATGGCGTGCCCGTAGAAACGGATGATGTTGGCCAGCATCGGGGTGGAGAACATGGGCACTCCACCGGTTTCCTCTTCCAGGATGATCTGCAGAAGGATGCTGCGGGTGATGTCTTCGGCCGTCTTGGCGTCCTGCACCTGGAAGTCCTGCCCCTGCAGCACCATGTTCTTCACATCCTGCAGCGTGATGTAGCTGGAGGTTTGGGTGTCGTACAGGCGGCGGTTGGGGTACTTCTTGAGCACCCGCTGCCGGGGGCTGGTGGACGCGGTGGCCCCCGAAGCGGCGGCCGAGCCTGAGGCGGTGTCGGCGGTGCTGTTGGGGCGTCGGCGGGATGTGGCCATGGTGCGAACCGGGCTGGGCCCGGCATGAACATCGTTGCCGGCACTGTACGCCCAGCCACCGGGCCCGCACATCGGTGGAAGTGCGCGGGAGGTGTGCTCAAAAGCGACAAAGCCCGGCACCTTGCGGTACCGGGCTTGTGCTTTTCTATGGTCGGGGTGGCGGGATTCGAACTCGCGACCCCTTGCACCCCATGCAAGTGCGCTACCAGGCTGCGCTACACCCCGACGAAAACGAGCATTATAGCGGGTCAATCAGACAGGAGCCGGCGGATGGCCAAGAGCTCGCGTCGAAGGTCGAAATCGGGTCCAAGGGTGCTACCGGACATCGAAGGCACAGCGCCACCTGGCGGCCCGTCCTGCGCGGCCGAAAGCGGCGCACGCTCCGATTCACCTTCCAAACCCTCGGCTTCATCCTGCAGCATACCGGCGAGTTGGCTCTCGGCCAAACGATCCCGCGCACCGCTGATGGTGAAACGCTTTTCGTAGAGCAGTTCGCGGATGCGGCGCACCAGCAGTACTTCATGATGCTGGTAGTAGCGTCGGTTGCCCCGGCGTTTCATGGGGCGCAGCTGGGTGAATTCCTGTTCCCAATACCGCAGGACATAGGGCTTGACCGCACACAGTTCGCTGACCTCACCGATGGTGAAGTAGCGCTTGGGCGGGATGGGCGGAAGTGGGTTGCTCACAGGCGGATTCTCAACTCAACTGGCATGCACGGGTCATCAGGGAAAGGCCCGAGCAGCAGGCTGTGCGCCGGCGAGCCGGGGTACGACCTCAGGCCTCGTCGCGCGGCGGCTCCTCGCCCTGCACCACCGCCTTGAGCTTGAGGCTGGCGTGGAAGGTGACCACACGGCGCTCCTCGATGGGAATCAATTCACCGGTGCGGGGATTGCGCCCGGGGCGAGCGGCCTTGTGCCGAACATTGAAATTGCCGAAGCTTGAGAGCTTCACATCGGTGCCCTGCTCCAGGGTGCGGCCAAGGATGTCGAAAAAGGCATCGACCATGTCCTTGGATTCCCGCTTGTTCAGGCCCAGGCGCTCGAACAGCAGGTCTGACAGTTCGGCCTTGGTCAGCGTGGGCGTGACCAGCGAAGGCAGGATGACGCGATCAGTCACGGTCTTGGTTCCGTTCTCAGTTCCTCACGACCCCGTGCGGAGGCGGGCACCGATGGCCGCCGCGCGTCCAAGCGCCTGCGCCACAGCGGCGTCAATGCGATCGTCGGTCAATGTGGAGGTTTCGTCCAGCAATTCCAAGCGCACGGCCATGCTGCGCTCACCGAGGGCCAAGTCTGAGGCGCCAGCCTTGGGTTTATACACATCGAACAGCCGTGCCGAGCGCACGAGCCCCAGCGCATCGTCCAACAGGGCCGCCATCAGGCCATCGTGGCTCACGGCTTCGCCCACGACCAGGGCCAAGTCGCGCGAGGCCGCTTGCTGGCGGGGGACGGGTTGCGCCTGGGGTACCGGGCGATGCAGGGCGGCGTCGAGTGACAGTTCGAACACCACCGGCGCACTGGGTAGCTCATAAGCTTGCCGCCAGCGGGGGTGCAGTTCACCCACATGACCCACCACCCGCCCATCGAGCGTCACGGCCGCCGCGCGGCCGCGGTGCAGCGCCGGGTGTTCGGCTTTTGCGAATGTCGGACGCAGGGGCCATAACAGGGCTTCCACATCGCCCTTGACATCGAAGAAATCGACTGCACGTGAGGGCTGCGCCCATTGCAACTGGTCGGCAGGCCCCAAGGCCAAGCCCGCCACTTTCAGCGGCTGATGGATGCCGGCCACGGTGGTGTCGCTGTCAACGACGGCGGCATCACGGCTGAACACGCGGCCGATCTCGAACAGGCGCACACGCGTGGCCTTGCGTGCCAGATTGCTGCGGGCGGCCTGCACCAGGCTGCCAATCAGGCTGGAGCGCATCACCGACAGCGGCGAGGCGATCGGGTTGAGCACGCGGATGGGGTTCGCATTGCCCGCCAGTTCGTGCTCCCAACGCTCTTCCACAAAGCTGAAGTGGATGCCTTCCTGATAGTCCAGCCCAGCCAGTGTGCGGCGCACCGTGTGGCTGTTGCGCTGCGCCTCCACCCGCACCCGCGCCGTCACGGGTGCCACGGGCGGTGTGTCCGGCAATTGATCGAAACCGATCACACGGGCGACTTCTTCGATCAGGTCTTCCTCGATCTGGATGTCGAACCGGTGGCTGGGTGGCGTGACGCGGATCGCGTCACCCTCGGCCTGCTGCTGGAAACCCAGCCGTGCGAACACACCTTCGCATTGCTCCTTGGTCAGCGGCATGCCCAGCACCTGGGCTGCGCGCGCCACACGCATCGCCACCGGCGCTGGCTGCGCGGGCGCGGGCCACTGGTCATCGATGGGCCCGCAGCGGGTTTGGTCGCTGCCGCAAATGGCCAGCAACAGTTCGGTGATGCGCTCGATGGCACGCACGGTGCCCGCGGGGTCCACACCGCGCTCGAAGCGGTGTCCGGCATCGGTGGAGAAGTGGTAGCGGCGCGAGCGACCGGCCACGGCCTTGGGCCACCAGAAGGCCGCTTCGATGTAGACATCGCGCGTGGCGTCACCCACGGCGGTGGCATCTCCACCCATGATGCCGGCCAGGGATTCCACGCCCGATTCGTCGGCGATGACGCCCACCTGGGCATCGAGCGTGACCGTGGTTCCGTTGAGCAGCTTGAGTGTTTCGCCCTCACGCGCCCAGCGCACGCTCAGCCCCGGCCCCACCTTGG
>CAMCTE010000226.1 GCA_945878385.1 Azohydromonas lata NBRC 102462
GGCAGTTGGGTGCGCTGGGCCGCCGGCTGCAGCAGGCCGGTTGGGCGGGCCACACGCCGGTGTTGGTGGTCTCGCGCGCAGGCTGCGCCGACCAACTCATCAGCGACCATGCCCTGCAGGACTTGGGTGCAGCCAGCGTGCTGCACGCAGGCCGGCCGACGGTGGTGACCGTTGGCGTGGGGGCCACGCCGGTGGGGTGCTCAGCAGCGGTGGGCCGCAGCCTTGATGAGGTGTCGAGCGCCGCAGCTGTTCGGGCATCCACCCATCCCGGGATGTCAGCTTTGGTGGACAATCCTGCCGTCAACAGCGTGGACCTGAACGCCTAAAATCACCTTTTTGCGCCAGTGCGCCCCACATCAAGAGCCTCACGAGACCTGTCATGACCCATGTTGTTCTGGAATCCTGCATCCGCTGCAAGTACACCGATTGCGTTGATGTCTGCCCGGTGGATTGCTTCCGCGAAGGCCCGAACTTCCTGACCATCGACCCCGACGAGTGCATCGATTGCGCGGTGTGCATCCCCGAGTGCCCGGTCAACGCCATCGTGCCCGAGGAAGATGTACCGGCCGACCAGCAAAGCTTCATTGCGCTGAACGCGGAATTGGCCAAGAAGTGGCCCAGCATCACCAAGCGCAAGGCGCCCCTGCCCGATGCGGATGACTGGAAGGACAAGACCGGCAAGCTGAGCGAGCTCAAGCGCTAAGCCCCCGCCACTGCCGTGCCAACTGGGCCTGCCGAGAGCAGGCCTTTTTCATGTCCGTAGAATCGAACGCGATGGCGCGCCAGTAGCAATTCGGCAGCCAGACGCTAGGGGTGCCCCTTTCGGGCTGAGAACACACCCTATGAACCTGTCCCCTTCGGGGGGTGCGGCACATGGGCCGCATGAGGTCATCCTCGCGCAGGGAAGCGAGCTCGGCAACGGGCCGTTCACCAACACAGTGAGCGCCTGAACCCTCCGGCACGTCGCCCTGCCATTTCGTACGGAAAGCACGATATGGCAATTCATCCAAGAACCTCCGCGGCCCTGGCTGCGACGCTGCTGTGCAGCGCCACAGCCTCCTGGGCTCAACAGAACGGCACCCCTGAGGCCGTTGCCTCAACCGGTGGCGTAAGCAGCGGCGAACGCGTGACCGTGACGGGGCGCATCAGCACCCTGCCCTCGCTGGGCGGCTTCGACACCCCGGCCCGTGAAACGCCCATCGCCGTGAACCGGATTGGCGCATCGGACATCGCGCTGGCGGGCGCCACCCGCCTGGCCGACCTGGTGGGCTTCGACAGCTCAGTCTCAGACGCCTACAACGCCGCGGGCTACATCGATTACCTGACGGTGCGCGGCTTCGTGATCGACAACCGCTACAACGTGCGGCGCGACGGGCTGCCCATCAGTGGCGACACGGCCATTGCGCTGGAGAACAAGGCAGCGGTGGACATCCTCAAAGGCACCAGCGGCCTGCAGGCGGGCACCAGTGCGCCCGGCGGCTTGGTCAACTATGCGGTGAAGCGCCCATTGGCGCGCGATCATGGGCAGGCGCAGCTGCAATGGAGCAGCCGCCACACCCTGTTGGGCGCAGCCGATGTGGGCGGGCGTTTTGGCCCGGGCGCAGACTTCGGGTGGCGCGTGAACGCCGCGCACGAGCAACTGCGGCCCGAACTGCGCAGCGCCGACGGGCAGCGCCAGTTGATGGCAGCCGCGGGTGAGTGGCGCTTTCGCAACCTGGCGCTGCTGGAAATCGAAGGTGAATGGAGCCGCCGAGAACAGCCCACCCAACAGGCCTTCAGTCTCTTGGGCGACCGCCTGCCAGCCGTGCCCGACCCCCGCCTGAACCTGAACAACCAGCCCTGGAGCCTGCCCACCGTGTTCAAGGGCCGCACCGGCAGCTTGCGCTTCACGCACCTGCTGTGGGGCGGTTGGCGCGGTGTGCTGCAGGCCGGTACGCAACGCCTTCGCACCGACGACCGCCTGGCCTTCGCCTATGGGCGGTTCGACCCCGTGACCTTTGAGTGCAACCCCTGCGACCGCTTTGCCGCCGACGGCACCTTCAGCCTGTGGGACTACCGCAGCGAAAACGAGCGGCGCCGCACCGATGCCGTGCAAGTCGAGGCCATGGGGCGCGCCGTCACGGGTTCGATCAAACACGACCTGCGGCTGGGCATCACGCAATCCAACCAGCGCATCGACCTGCAGCCACAGGCCTACAACCTGGTGGGTGTGGGCAATGTGCAGGGCACGGCTGTCCTGCCCTCAGACCCCACGCCCTACGATCCCAACACCAACCGCAGCGAACGTTCGCGCGAACTGTTCGTGCAAGACCGCCTGCAGTTCAATGAACGCTGGACCGCTTGGCTGGGCCTGCGCCACACCGCCTTCGAGCGGCGCAGCGTGCGCACCGACGGCAGCCGCGCGACTTCTTATGACGATGGCCTGACCACACCCTGGTTGGCGGTGAGCATGAAACTCAGCCCCGAGGTGATGGTGTTTGCCAGCCGCGGAGAAGGCGCCGAATCGCAGGTGGTGCCCAACCGGCCGAACCAGTACACCAATGCAGGCCAAGGGCTGCCGGTGTTGAAGGCGGTGCAAGAGGAAGTGGGCGTGCGCGGCGGGCCTGCGGCATTGAACGGGCGCGGGCTGCAGTGGCAGGCCACGGTGTTTCGCATCACACGGCCCACCAGCAACCTGGACGCCTGCGCGAACCTGGGCATTTCGCCTTGCACGGGGCGCACGGATGGGGACGTGCGGCACCAGGGGCTGGAAGCCGGTGTGCAGTGGGCTTCCGCGCCGTGGCACATGGGTGTGCAGGCCACGCTGTTGGACGCGCAGCGGCGCGGCAGCGCCGTGCAGCCCGAGCTCAACGGCAAGGCGCCCACCAATGTGCCCGAGCAAGTGCTGCGTGCGCGGGCGCGCTGGACACCGGCTGCCCTGCCGGGCCTGGCCTTGCAGGGTGTGCTCAGCCATGAAGGGTCACGCCAGATCCTGCCGGACAACAGCAAACAGTTGCCGGGCTGGACGCGGGCCGATGCGGTGTTGACTTGGGAGGCACCCGGTTCGCGCGCGCAGTGGTTGCTGGGCGTGGACAACCTGACGGACCGACGCTACTGGCGCGAGGCGCCGTTCCAGTTCGGGCATGCCTACCTGTACCCCGGGGCGGTGCGCACGATGCGGGCGGGTGTGTTGATTCGGATGTAAAAAAGACGCTATACTGTGAGGCTTGCAGCAGTTCCCCGATAGCTCAGTCGGTAGAGCGCCGGACTGTTAATCCGTAGGTCCCTGGTTCGAGCCCAGGTCGGGGAGCCAAAAACCGCTGCAGCACGAAACACTCTGCCCAACCACACGGTTGGGCTTTGTTGTTTCTGGGGTTCACGAAGGTGATTTGTTTGCTCAGTTGTTGGCTCAGGCTGGAGCGCATGGCCACAACTGGATGACGGTCGACGAAGCTCAGGCCACAAGCCCACCTAGCTTGAGCAGCCCCCGCAGCGCCGCATCAGCGGCCCGCACCGGATGCAGTCCAACCTTCGGGGCCTGGAGCTCACGCCGCTGTAAGCGCTGTGATGTCGGCATCCTGCTGCTTCAGGCTGGTACGGCTGGCGGGGGTAGGTCACTGGAGCACGCCCGCCACGTCGACGCCTGCCGCGAGAAGAGCCGAGAGTGGGGCTACACCTGCTGAAAAGCCAGGTGCCAGGCGTGCCAGCGCTTCAGTGCGCTGGCATGACCTCAAGGACGCGGGCTGCGGCCCGCAGCCCGATCAGCACCTTGGCGGCCACCTCGTCCGAGAACCCAGGCGGCAGATCCCGCTGCACCTCGTCGATGACGGCCGGCGTGCGTTCAATGAGCTCCTGAATCAACGGCTCGGCGGTCTCGCCGAACCCGAACCGCTTGGCGGTGCTGTTGAAGTGCCGCCGCTGGATGCGTTCCGCCTCGTAGTGGCGGTTCTTCCCCACCAGGGCCATGGCGAGCTTGAGCTCGCGCGGCGACCACTGGTTGGGTCCATCGCCCATGACGGGGTAGGCCGACATGACGTCGTACAGCGGCGTCAGCCGGTAGCGTCCACCGGGCAGCAGGTGGATGCTGAAATTCTTGGCGTGCCCATCCGGCGAGCGCAGCATCCAGAAAAGCAGCTGCGAGGCCATCAGCGTGCGCAGGTCGCGTTCGGCGTCGACCGACTGCTGAAGCAGGTTGAACAGAACGCCAAGCCCTGGGCCGCCCTCGGCCTCGTACTTCACCAGCGGTGAGGTGCCGGTCGCCTGGCAGAAGTCCTCCTGCACCAGGCGCAGCAGCCGCTCGCCATCGCTGGAGGCCACCCGGTGAAAGCGCTCGACCACCAGCACGCGC
>CAMCTE010000227.1 GCA_945878385.1 Azohydromonas lata NBRC 102462
CCACAGATGACGAAGGCCGATTCTCATGAGCTGGCGTTCCTGGACGCGCTGGGCCAGCGTGCCAGCCAGGGCCGCATCACCCGGCGAGATGCCTTGTGGTTCTATGCCGCCAGCGTCACAGCGGTACCGGTGTTGCAGGGTTGTGCCACCTCGCCCGTCACAGGGCAAAGCATTCTGGTGGGCCTGAGCGAACAGCAGGAAGCCGCCATTGATCGCCAACAGGCCCCGCACCAGTTCTCAGCCGACCTGGGGCCGGTGCAAAGCGCTGAAGTGAACCGCTATGTGGCCGATGTCAGCCGCCGCCTGCAGGGCGCAACGCACCGCCCGCAGATGCCGTACAGCGCGCGGGTTGTGAATGCGAACTATGTGAACGCCTACACCTTCCCGGGCGGCGCCATGGGCATCACCCGCGGGATCATGGTGCAGATGCAGGACGAAGCCGAGCTGGCCGGGTTGCTGGGCCATGAAATGGGGCATGTGAATGCACGCCACGCCGCCCAACGCCAGGGGCAGGCCTTGGTGGCCACCGTGGCACTGGCCACCATTGCGGTGGCGGCCAGCGATTCGCGCTGGGCCCCGCTGGTTGAAATTGGCGCCACCATCGGAGCCAGCGCCCTGCTGGCCAGCTATTCCCGGGAAAACGAGCGAGAAGCCGATGCCTTGGGCCAGGGCTACATGGTCAAGGCCGGCTACCCTGCAGACGGCATGGTGCGCCTGCACGAATTGCTCGTGCGCGAAAGCGGCCGCGAGCCGGGCCTGCTGGAGGCCATGTTCTCTTCCCACCCGATGAGCCGTGAGCGGCGCGATTCGGCCCAGGAGGCTGCACAACTGCAGTTCGCCACCAGCCGCAATGCGCCAGCCGGGCGCGAACGCTACATGGACAACACCGCCCCCCTGCGCGCCTTGATTCCCACCATCCAGGCCTGCCAGAAGGGTGAACTGTTGATGTCGCGCAAGAAGCCCGACCAGGCCGAATCCCACTTCCGCCAAGCATTGGCCCATGCACCCGCCGACTACCCTTCGCTGTTGCGCATGTCGCAGAGCCTGCGCGCACAGGGCAAACGCCGCGATGCACTGGAGTTCGCGCGTCAGGCCCGTTCGGCCTATCCGACCGAGGCCCAGGCCATGAAGCACCTGGCGTCCTTGCACATGGCCGCGCGGGCCCACGACCAGGCGCTGGCCGAGCTCAATGCCTTCAACCGTGTGCTGCCCGGCGACCCGGGCATCGGCTTTTTGCGTGGTGTGAACCAGGAAGCGCTGGGCCAGCGGGACGCCGCGACGCAGAGCTTTCGCGCCTTCCTCAAGCAGGTGCCGCAAGGCACTCAGGCCCAGTATGCACAGGGGCGCCTGAAGGCTTGGGGCGTTTCTGCGAATTGACCCGCAAGCAATCTCTCACTCGACCGGAGCGCTGGCACCATGAACATCCAGAAGATCCACCATGTGGCCTACCGTTGCAAGGACGCCCGCGAAACCGTACGGTGGTACCGGCAGCACCTGGGCATGGACTTCGTGCTGGCCATCGCCGAAGACGAGGTGCCCTCCACCAAAGCGCCCGATCCCTATATGCATGTGTTTCTGGATGCGGGTGGTGGCAATGTGTTGGCGTTCTTCGAATTGCCCAATTCACCCGAGATGGGGCGCGACCCGAACACGCCGGTTTGGGTGCAGCACATTGCGCTGAAGGTGGGAACGATGGACGAGTTGCTGTCGACCAAAGCGCGCCTGCAAGAGGCTGGCATCGAGGTGTTGGGCCCCACCAACCACACCCTGTTCCAAAGCATTTACTTCTTCGACCCCAACGGCCACCGATTGGAGCTGGCCTTCGACACCAGCACCCCGGAGATGATGAAGAAGCTCGATGAAGTGAAGTGGGCGATGCTGGAGGAGTGGGCGCAGACCAAGCGAGCGCCGCGGCATGCGGCGTGGATGCACGAGCCGATCAATCGGCCTTGATGTCGTTGTCCTTGACGACCTTGGCCCAGGTGTCGATCTGGCCTTCGATGAAGCTGCGCGCGGCCTCTGCGGTGCCGCCGCGCACTTCGATGCCCTGACCGGCCAGGCGGGTGGCCACATCGGGCTGACGCAGCGCGGCGTTGAGGGCCTCGTTCATTTGGCGCAGCACATCCGGCGGCGTGCGAGCCGGGGCCACCACCGCCCACCAGGCCGGGGCATCGAAACCCGCAAAGCCGCTTTCAGCCACCGTGGGCACACTGGGCAGCGCCGCCACGCGGCGGCTGGTGGTGACGGCCAGGGGCCTGATCTTGCCCGTATCCATGTGAGGCTTGAGCAGGAATACCGAACCGATGCTCACCGGCACATGACCGGCCACCGCATCGTTCATCAGGGGCCCACCGCCGCGGTAGGGCACATGCTGGAAGTTCAGATTGTTGGCGCGGCCCAACAGCGACACGGCCAAGTGGCCCAGACTGCCGTTGCCGATGGTGCCGTAGGGCACGCCGTTGCGGGTGCGGGCTGCGGCCACGGCGTCGGCGAAGGTCTTGTAGGGTGAGTCTGCGTGGGCGGCGATCACCATGGCGCTGGTGCCGATGATGACCACCGAGGCCAGGTCGCGCCGCGTGTCGAAGGGCATCGACGGCTGCAGGGCCGGGTTCACCGCATGCGTGTCGAACACCACCGCAAAGGTGTAGCCGTCGGGTTCGGCCTTGGCCACCAAGCCCGTGCCGATGGAGCCCGAGGCGCCGCCGCGGTTGTCCACCACCACGGTTTGGCCGAGTTGTTGTTGCAGCGCAGGCTGCAGGATGCGGGCCACCTGGTCGACCGAGCCGCCGGGCGGAAACACCGCCACCAGCTTGATGGGCTGTGCCTTGGGCCAGGCGGTGGCCTGGGCAACCGCCGCTGAAGGCCACAAACTGGCCAAGGCCGCCAGGGTAACGAAGGCCGCCGACCACTGCGCAGCGCCCTGGCGCAAGGGCTGCAGATGATGGCGAAGGAACTGCAGGGTGCGAAGGGTGGTGTTCATGGGGCCGAGTGTGGCGCAGTCTGCCCGCCCTGACATGGTGGCCGACCCGGGCTTGGGGTTTTGGGTGGATCGGTGGGGGACTCAGGCACCATGGCGCCGTCGACCCGTCTCGGCTCCCATGCTCATCGATCGGAAAGCTCACCCATGGCCCGTCTGCCCTACGCCGACCTGAACACACCCGAGCGCGCGCCCCTGGTGCAGCGCATCACCACCGAGCGCGGCAGCGTGCTGCACCTGTACCAGATGCTGCTGCACAGCCCGCCGCTGGCCGAAGGTTGGTTGGCCTTTCTGACGGCTGTGCGCCAGCGGCTGGACTTGCCCGGCGACCTGCGCGAACTGGTGATCATTCGGGTGGCGCACCTCAACGGCGCCCCTTATGAAGCGGCGCAGCATGTGCCTTTCGCCCTGAAGGACGGCGTGACGCAGCAGCAGCTGGATGACCTGGGCGACTGGGCTGCCTCTTCACACTATTCACCGCGCCAGCGCGCGGTATTGGCCCTGTGTGACGCCATCACCCGCGACATCCACTTCGACGCAGCGCTATTAGAGGCCGTGAAACAGGAGTTGGGCGAGCGCCAGGCGGTGGAACTGGTGGCCACCGTGGCGGCGTACAACATGGTGTCGCGGTTTTTGGAGGCGCTGGGCATTCATTCGGACGACCCGCGCTGAAGCCGCGCGCCGACCACCCGCCGCAGGCTTGGGGCGGAGACCTCAACAGGTTGTCGGCTGTTTGTAGGCCCCGTGTTATGCTAGAGGGCTACCGCCGGTGTAGCTCAGTTGGTAGAGCAGCGCATTCGTAATGCGAAGGTCGAGGGTTCGACTCCTTTCACCGGCACCAGACTTCAGTCTTCAGTCGGGCCCGCTGCCCCGCAATTTCCTGGGGCCTGCATCGCACACGGAATCGCAGTATTCTGAGGGCTCGCGAACATTCGGTTGAACCGCAAAACACCATGGGTAGCTGTATCGCCCGGGATCACACCGATGCCCATCGCGCCCCGCTTGTTCGGTAGGCGGCGCGATGGAAGCACTTTCCAGTCTTGCGCTAAGCCCGAGCGTAGCGGTCATCGTCACCGACCGCGAAGGCCTGATCACATGGGTCAACGGCGCCGCACAACGATTGACGGGCTACACGCTCGATGAGCTGCGGGGACTGACGCCCGGCTCCGTTTTGCAGTGGCCACAAACAGCGTCCGATGTGGTGGCGCGTATGCGCCAGGCTATCGAAGCCAAAGAGCCCATGGCCTGCGAAGTACTGAACCAGCGCAAGGACGGCATTCGCTACTGGACCCGCCTG
>CAMCTE010000228.1 GCA_945878385.1 Azohydromonas lata NBRC 102462
ACTACGGCTACCCCGGCTGGTGGGAAGGCGGCCCGCAGTTGGACCTGTACATCAACACCAAGGCCTTCGACAGCCTCAGCGCCGAATACAAGGCCATCGTCGAGTGCGCAGCCTCCTATGCCCACACCGACATGCAGGCCAAGTACGACGGCAAGAACGCGCAGGCTTTGAAGCAGCTCGTCAGCCAGGGCGCCAAGCTGTTCCCCTTCCCGCGCGACATCATGGATGCCGCCTTCAAGGAGTCGATGGCCCTGTACAGCGAAATCAGCGCCAAGAACCCGAATTGGAAGAAGGTGTACGAGGATTACGCTGCCTTCCGCAGGGACAGCAACGTCTGGTTCCGCTTCACCGAGGCGCCCTTCGACAACTTCATGCAGGCCAACGTGTCGCGCATGTAAGTCGTCTGCGCGTTCGACAACAGGAAGGGACCCCGCGGGGTCCCTTTCTCATGTCGTGCATCAAGGCTGCGGCAGGCACCCCATCACGCACCGGCGCTACTTCTTCTCCGCATCCCTTTTCACGCTCTCCATCAGCGCTTTCATCGGGTCGTCGCTCGGCGGCGCAATCGCACCCGCCGGTGCAGGCGCCAACGGGTCGCTGGCCGCGCCACCGGCTGGGGAGGGCATGTTCATCAAGGGGTCGGGTAAGGCACCACCGGGCGCACCCGCCGGCTCCTGGAACAACTGCTCCAGCGCCTTGTCGGCATCCACCTGCACGCCCTGGTCGATGCCGCTGGTCACCAGGCTCGGGTAGGCAATCACCACCGCCACCATGATCAACTGCAGCACGATGAAGGCAATCGAGCCCTTGTAGATCTGCGCCGTGGTCACCGCGGGAATCATGGCCTTGGTGATGCGGTCGCGGTAGTCGATCTTGGGCGCCACGCTGCGCAGGTAGAACAGCGCAAAGCCGAACGGCGGCGTCAGGAAGGAGGTCTGCAGGTTCATCGCCAGCACCACACCGAACCAGATCATGATCTGGTCCACCGGCGTGCCCGGCGGGAACATCTCGGGCAGGATCTTGGCCGCCACCGGCGCCAGGATCGGCACCACGATGAAAGCGATTTCAAAGAAGTCGATGAAGCAGCCCAGCACGAACACCAGGATGTTCACCACGATCAGGAAGCCCAAGGCGCCGCCGGGCATATCGTCGAACAGGTGCTCCACCCAGATGTGGCCATCGGCCGCATTGAAGGTGAAGGAAAACACGGTCGAGCCGATCAGGATGAACAGCACGAAGGTCGACAGGCGCGCGGTGTTGTCCATGGCTTGCTTGAGCAAGGCGAAATCCAGGCGCTTGCGCATCATGGCCATGATCAGTGCGCCCAGAGCGCCCATGGCGCCGCCCTCGGTGGGCGTGGCCACGCCCAGGAAGATGGTGCCCAGCACCAGGAAGATCAAGACCAGCGGCGGGATCAAGACAAAGGTCACCTGTTGCGCCAGGCGCGACAGCAGCCCCAGGCCGGTGACCTTGTTGACGACGGCCAGCCCCAGAGCCAGGAACGACGAAACCGTCATTGACATGATCAGCACTTCATCGCCCGGAGCAGCCGAAGTGCGTCCTGTCCACGACTTCATCATCTCGTCGTGCACCTGCGCCCATCCCCAGCCTGCGGTTGCGCATATCACCAACAACGCCAGCAGCGACACATGGCCCGAGGCGCCGCTGTCTTCGCGGTAGATGCGCGCCTCCGGCGGCAGGGCCGGCACCCATGAGGGCTTGACCACGGCCACCACAGCGATGAACGCCAGATACAGCGCCACCAACAGCAGACCCGGGATCAGCGCCCCGGCATACATGTCGCCCACCGAGCGGCCCAGTTGGTCCGCCAGCACAATCAGCACCAGCGAAGGCGGTATCGCCTGCGCCAGCGTGCCCGATGCGGTGATGGTGCCGGTAGCTATGGTGCGGTTGTACCCGTACCGCAGCATGATGGGCAGGGAAATCAGACCCATGGAAATCACCGCCGCGGCCACTACCCCAGTGGTGGCGGCCAACAGCGCGCCCACCAGGATCACCGCGATCGCAATGCCACCTCGCACGGGCCCGAACACCTGCCCCACTGTTTCCAGCAGGTCCTCGGCCATGCCCGAGCGTTCGAGGATGATGCCCATGAAGGTGAAGAAGGGAATGGCCAGCAGGGTGTCGTTCTGCATGATGCCGAACACGCGCTGGGGCAGCGCCTGAAACAGCATGGGCGTGAACAGGTCCAGCGTCATGCCGATGTAGCCGAACAGCAGGCCGGTGGCGGCCAAGCCGAAGGCCACCGGAATGCCGGTGAGCAAGAAACACAGCAGGGCCAGGAACAGCAGCGGAACGAAGTGTTGGGTCAGAAATTCAGCCATGGTGTTCAGGCTCCGCTTTTTTGTTGCAGCAGGGCCTGTTCGTGGGCCTCGGCCTCACGGGCCAGTTCTTCGGCCAAGCGCTCTTCTTCGCTCTTTTCACCGGTGGGTGTGAAAGGCTCGTCCAAGGCGCCGCTCAGAAAGGCGATGCGCTTGATCAGTTCCGACACCGCTTGCGCCAACAGGATGGCAAAACCCAGGGGCACCAACATCAACACTGGCCAGCGGATCAGGCCACCCGCGTTCTGGCTCATTTCGCCGCTTTTGAAGGCCTGGGCAAACAGCGGCCAGCCCAGGTCGATCATGATGATCGACAGTGGGATCGTGAACACGACGATGCCGATCGCGTCGATCACCGCATTCGTGCGCTTGCTCAGTCGGGAACTGATGAAGTCGATGCGTACATGGGCGTTCTTGAGCATCACATACCCCACGCCCAGCATGAACACGCCGGCGAACAGGTACCACTGGATTTCCAGATAAGCGTTGGATCCGATGTTGAAGGCCTTGCGCACGATGGCGTTGATGGCGCTGATGAGCACCGAGGCCAGCACCAGCCACATCGTCAGGCGGCCAATACGCTCGTTCAGGGCATCGATGCCCCGGGAAAGGGTGAGCAGGAGATTCACAGGTCCTCCATCGTCTGCAGACCCGAGACTCTACCCTCGACCTGAAGGTCGCCAAGTAGGGGAGTCTGCGTAGGCGCCCAAGCCCCTCAGGCGCTTAGGCAAGGGGCACAGCGCGTCAGCCTCGTGTGGCTGCGACGAACAGACGGCTTGAGCGTGCGCCCGAGCGGCAAAAGGCCAAGATGGGGCGGGGCGATTCAGCCAGCAGCTTGCCGAAGGCAGCAATTTCTTCGGGCGACTGATAGCCACCCTGCACGGGCAGGAACACATAGTGCAAGCCCGCGGCCTTGGCGGCCGCCTCGATGGAGGCATTGGTGGGCTGCTCAGGGCCTTCTTCGTAGTCGGGGCGGTTGTTGATCACCGTCTTGAAGCCCTGGCGCGCCGCTTCGGCCATGGACTCGGGTATCAACTGCGGGGCCACGCACACATCGGGCGTCAGGGCGTGCAGGGGCAGCAGGTCGTTGTCCATGGTGGGGCTCGCTCGGTATCTGAATCGGAAATGGAAATGGGAACGCGGTATTCGGGTGGCGGTTCGCGATGGGCGCTCAGCCCGCCAAACCAGCCTTGATGAGGGCCGACACTTGACCCATGTCGGCCTTGCCGGCCAGCCGCTGCTTGGCCGCTGCCATGGCCTTGCCCATGTCGCCAGGGCCCTTGGCGCCCACCTCATCCAGCATGGCGCGTACCGCAGCCGCCAGTTCTTCGGCGCTCAGGCGTGCGGGCAAGTAAGCCTGCAGCACCGCCACTTCGGCCGATTCCTTGTCCACCAAGTCGGTGCGCCCGGCTTGTTGGAAGGCAGCAATGGAGTCGCGGCGCTGCTTGATCAGCTTGTCCACCACCGCCACCACAGCCGCATCGTCCAGCGTGATGCGCTCGTCCACTTCCTTTTGCTTGATGGCAGCCAACAGCATGCGCACGGTGGAAAGCCGTTCGGCCTCCTTGGCCTTCATGGCGGCCTTCATATCGTCGGTGATGCGGTCTTTCAGGGCGGTGGGGGTGGACATTCGGAGGCTCCAATGACAAGGCCCGCGGGCGAAATGAAATCAGTACAGCTTCTTGGGCAGCTGCATGCTGCGCACGCGCTTGTAATGGCGCTTCACAGCCGCGGCCTTCTTGCGCTTGCGCTCGGCCGTGGGCTTTTCATAGAACTCACGCGCGCGCAGATCGGTCAGCAGACCGAGCTTTTCGATGGTGCGCTTGAAGCGGCGCAGGGCCACGTCGAAGGGCTCGTTTTCTTTGACTCGGATCGTCGTCATGGGGCGGTGTGGGTTCTAAAAGTTGGAGGTTGTTCGGAA
>CAMCTE010000229.1 GCA_945878385.1 Azohydromonas lata NBRC 102462
CGAGGCCCACCAAGCGCCGCTCAGCGGCCAGGGCAGGGCCACGCCCTGAACCACGGCCAGTGCCGTGCTCAGCAGTGCGCCCGCCCCCATGCCCCAGGCCATCGAAGCCCAGAAGGGCAGGCCCCGGCTGCGATTGCGCGAACTGGCCAGGCTGCCCACGCTGGAAAGCAACACCGCGCCCATGGTGAACAGCAGGCCCAGGCCGGTGTGGCCCTTGGCGTCCGCACGCACGAGTTCCGGCGCAAAGATCAACACCACACCCACCGCGCCCAAGGCGCCCCCGGCCAGAAAGCGCCGGGACAGAGGTGTCTTCCACATCAGGTGCGAGGCCACGCCATTCAGAATCGGCGACAGGCTGTAGCCGATGGCCACCAGGCCCGAGGGCACATGGTGTTCCGCTTCATACACGCACAGGTACGACAGGCTGTACATGAACACGCCTTGGAAGCCGACCAGCGCCAAGCCCTGCGAGCCGATCCAAAGCCGTTCACCCCGTGCCACCGCGATGGCCGCACAGAAGGCGCCGGCCAGGGCGAAGCGCAGCGCCACGCCCCACACCGCCGGTGTTTCGGCAATTTGGTAGACGATGGCGTGCCAGGTGGTGCCCCACACCAGCACGGCCAGCGCGAATAGCTGCCAAGTGGCCAGGCGCAGGCCCGGGCGGGGGGGCAGCCCAGGGCCCGGGGTTGAAGGGCCCAGCGAACTCAAAAGGCCACCGTGGCCGTCACTGCATCGCCCACGCGAAGGTTGCAACCTGGCCCCTGCACCACGACGGCATTCATGCCGAAGGCCACCGCACCACCCAGGCGCTCGTGGCTGCGGTAGGCGCGCAGCAGTTCACTGATATGGGGTTGGCGCTCGGTGGTGGTGGGGTCCACATCGGGAATGGGGCAGCGCGGGCAAGGCTTGGTCAGGGCCAGCTCCACCGGGCCATCGGCCGTGTTGATGTGCAGGCGGCTGAGCTGGTCTTCGCCGTGCGGCGTGTCCACGCCAGCCAGCACGATGCTGGGCCTGAAGCGCTCCATGCCCACCGCCGAGTGGCCGGCGGCCTGCAGGCGGCGGTTGAATTCATCCAGCGAGGCTTGGCTGAGCACCAGCAGCGGAAAGCCGTCGCTGAAGGCATTGAGTGCTTGCACACCTGCGCTGTACCGGGGCTCGGCCAAACGCTGGGCTTCGCTGTCGAACGCCGCCATGCGCAGCCCCTTGACCCCCAGGAAGTCGCGGCACCACTGCGCAGCCAGGTCGCCCATATCAAAGGCGGGCATGGTGTCGTTCCACACGCGCACCTTCAATTCACCCTCGGCACCGTCCAGGCGCAGGTGCAGCGGCAGCATGCCCGGCGCGCGCAGCACCAGTTCGCTGTGGCGCAGTTCGGGCTTGATCAAGGCCATGCGGGGCAGTTCCCGCTGGCTCACGAATTCGCCATCGGCGTCCACCACCATCCATTCCCGGTCGAACTGCAGCCCAGTTTCGCTGATGGTGGCGTCTTGCACCGGCAGGGCAGCGCCAGACTTCAAGGGATGCAGGAAGAGGCCGGCAATCGACAGGGCTGTGTTGGCAGACATGGTGAGTTCAATCTCCAGGGTTCGCCCGTGGCCGCGGCAGGGCCGTCCAAGGCGACCGACAATACGGCAATGGCAACAAATGGCTTGTACGCAGACCGCAGCGGCTTGAAGGGTGAGCCCACGGGCGGCCCCGTGGTGGTGCGCGGTGACGGTATTGTCGGTTGTGCGGCGGCCCTGTCGCTGGCCCGGCTGGGCATATCCGTGGAACTGCAGGGCTCGAGCGCCGAGGCCCTGGCGAATGCGGGGCAAACCGATGTGCGCACCTACGCGCTCAATGCGGCCTCGGTGGCGCTGCTGGAACAGCTCAAGGTGTGGGGCGCCCTGCCGCCGGGCGCCGCCTGCCCGGTGCTGGAAATGCACATTGAGGGGGACGAGGGTGCGCAGCTCGAGTTCTCCGCTTGGCAGCAGGGCGTGGAGGCCCTGGCGTGGATCGTGGATGCGGCCGCCTTGGAAGCCGTCTTGCGCCAGGCCGTGCGTTACGCGCCTCACATCCAGGCGGCCACCGCTCCCGATCACTTCGTGCCACCCGCAAACCCCACACAGTTGCTGCTGCTGTGCGAGGGCAAGGATTCAGCGGCCAGGGCGGCCTTGGGGGTGCACTTCGACCGCCAGCCCTACGGCCACCAGGCGCTGGCTGCGCGCGTGTCAAGCGACCAGCCGCACGCAGGCGTGGCGTCCCAATGGTTCGGCCAGCCCGATGTGTTGGCGCTGCTGCCGTTTGATCAACCCACCACCGGCCAAGGCTATGGGGTGGTGTGGTCCATGCCCGCAGAAAAGGCCCAGGCCCTCATGCAGGCGACGCCCGAAGCCTTCGAGCAGGAACTGCAGCAGGCCACTGGAGGCCGCTGCGGCGCGCTGCGCTTGGCCGGCCCGCGCCGCACCTGGCCATTGGTGCTGGGCCGTGCCGACCGAATCCATGGCCCGGGCTGGATGTTGTTGGGCGATTGCGCCCATGCCGTGCACCCCCTGGCCGGGCAGGGGCTGAACCTGGGCCTGGCCGATGTGGCGGCGCTGGTGCGCGCGATGGCCGAGCGCGAGCCCTGGCGGGCCCTGGGCGATGTCAAACTGCTGGCCCGCGCCGCACGCGAACGGGCCGCCCCCACCACGGCCATGGCCGGCCTGACCGACGGCCTGTGGCACCTGTTTGCCCACTCCAACCCACTGGTGCGCACCCTGCGCAATCGCGGTATGAACCTGCTCAATCATCTGCCCGTGCTCAAGCGCGGTCTCACGCGTAGGGCCATCGGCCTTTCTGTGGCCGCGCTGGCCTTTGCCGCTGCGCTTCAGGGCGAGCCCGCCTGGGCGCAGGCCGGTGGCGCCGGCGCGGGCGCCACCGCCTCGTCAGGTCAGGAAGCCGGGATCCGCAAGGCCTTGGCCGCACGCATGCCCAGCCTGCCCAAGCCCGACGAGGTGCAGCGCGCGCCGGTGCCGGGCCTGTGGGAACTGCGCTTTGGCACCGAGATCCTGTACACCGACGACAAGGGCGACTTCCTCATTTCCGGGCCCGTGATCGAAACCCGCACCCGCAAAGACCTCACGGCCGAGCGCTTGGACAAGCTCACCGCCATCCAGTTTGCAGCGCTGCCTTTGAAGGACGCCATCGTCATCAAGCAAGGCACCGGCGCGCGCAAGTTCGTCGTGTTCTCCGACCCGAACTGCGGCTTTTGCAAGCGCTACGAGCGCGACCTGATGGGCCTCAAGGATGTGACGCTGTACACCTTCCTGTACCCCATCCTGGGCAAGGATTCGCAGGAGAAATCGCGCAACATCTGGTGCGCAGCCGACCCGGCCAAGGCTTGGCGAGACTGGATGGTGGACGGCCGCACGCCGCCGGTGGCCATGGGCCGGTGTGACAGTTCCGCACTGGAGCGCAACACCGCCCTGGGGCAGAAGCACCGCATCGAAAGCACGCCCACCAGCGTGGTGGAAGATGGCACCCGCCGCAGCGGCGCCCTGCCGGTGGCCGAAGTCGAGCGCCTGATCGCTACAAGCAAGAATCCCAAGTCATGAGCACCACCGCCTTGTCTCCCAGCCTGATGCCTTTGGAGCCGCCGCCGATGGCCTGGCGCCTGGGCTATGCGGGCCTCATCCCCTTCGTGTTCGGCGCGCTGTTGGTGTGGCTGGTCACCGGGGAAGCCCATCCCTATGTGGCCGGCGCCTTGTCGGCCTACGGCGCGGTGATTGTTTCGTTTCTGGGCGGCATACATTGGGGCCATGTCATGCGCCAGTGGCCTGACGCGCCGCAAAGCCCGGGCGCGGCCGATTCCACCCTGGTGTGGGGTGTGATGCCTTCGCTGGTGGCCTGGCTTGGCGTGCTGATGCCGCCCTATGCCGGGCTGTTCGTGTTGGGCTTGGCCGTCATCGGCTGCTACCTGGTAGACCGGCGTCGTTACGCGGCCTTGGGCCTGCAGGCGTGGATGACGCTGCGCTTTCGCCTCACAGCCGTGGCCAGCCTGTGCTGTTTTCTGGGCGCGGCGGGTTCATGAGCGCGGCCCGCAAGGACAGCGCCTGCGCGGTGCGCTATCGCATCGACGCGTCGGACACGCACGCGCACACCTACCGCGTCACCCTGACCATTGCCCAGCCCGATGCCAACCAGTGCGTGAGCCTGCCGGTGTGGAT
>CAMCTE010000230.1 GCA_945878385.1 Azohydromonas lata NBRC 102462
AGGCAGACGCACGCCCCGGTGGACACGCCAACACGGTGGACATCACCCTGGGCGGCGTCACCCACGGAGTAGACACCGGCTTTCTGGTCTACAACGAACGCACCTACCCGCAACTGATCGCCTTGTTTGCCGAACTGGGCGTGGACACCGCGCCCTCGGACATGTCGTTTTCGGTGCAGGTGCCCGACCAAAACCTGGAGTGGAACGGCTCGGACCTCAACACCGTCTTTGCCCAGCGACGCAACCTGTTGCGCCCATCCTTTCTGCGCATGCTGCGCGAAATTCTGCGCTTCAACAAGTTGGCCACCGCCATCGCGCAGCGCAACGCGGAAACCGAACTGGACGAGCCCATCGGCGACTTCCTGCGGCGCGAGCGCTTCAGCATCGAATTCCGCGACTGGTATTTCCTGCCGATGATCGGCTGCATCTGGTCCTGCCCCACCGACCAGATGCTGCAGTTCCCCGTGGCCACCATGATCCGCTTTTGCCACAACCACGGGCTGATCCAGGTGAACGACCGGCCACAGTGGCGCACCGTGCGCGGTGGTTCGCGCCAGTATGTGAAGAAGCTGCTCGCAGCCCTGGGCGAACAGGCCTTGCTGCGCCTGTCCACGACGGTGCGTGGCATCCGCCGCACCGACGAAGGCGTACAGGTGAGCGTGGACACTGGAACCGAACACTTCGACGAAGTGGTGCTGGCCGCGCACAGCGACCAGGCCCTGACCCTGCTGCAGGACCCTTCCGACGACGAGCGCGCCGTTCTGGGCGCCATCCGCTACCACGACAACCGCGCGGTGCTGCACACCGACGCCAGCGTGCTGCCCCAGCGCCCGCTGGCCTGGGCGGCCTGGAACTACGAACGCGCCACCGAGGGCGCGCGCGAACAGGCGCAGGTGTGCCTGCACTACCTGCTCAACAAGCTGCAACCCCTGCCCTTCCAACAGCCGGTGGTGGTCTCGCTCAACCCCGTGCGGCCCATCGACGCGGCGCGCGTGGTGCAGGAAATCCACTACGGCCATCCGGTGTTCGACCGCGCCGCCACGGCCGCGCAGCAGCAACTGCCGGCGCTGCAGGGTGTGCGCCGTACCTGGTACTGCGGGGCCTGGACCCGCTACGGCTTCCACGAAGACGGCATGATGTCAGGCACGGCCGTGGTGGCGGCACTGGCGCCGCGCCTGGCCGCAGGCAGCCCCGGCCATGGCAGCGCGGAGACAGGCGCGTGAACATCGGCCCGGCTGGCGCTCTACTGGGCATCGGACAAGTGCAGCACACGCGGCTGCGCCCCACCCGCCACGCCTTTCGCTACCCCACCTACTTTCTGATGCTGCCCTTGCGCGCGCTGGCGGCCGACCCCCTGGGTTGGGGGGGTGTGCGGCACAACCGCCTGGGTCTGGTGAGCTTCCACGACCGCGACCACGGCACCGGCCAAGGCACGGCGCTGGCCTGGTTTGAATCCCTGCTGGCCTCAGAAAATTTGCTGGAAGAAGCCGACGGCGAAGTGTGGCTGCACACCTACCCGCGCGTAGCGGGGCACGCCTTCAAGCCGGTCAGCTTCTGGTACGCCCATCGCCAAGACGGCTCCCTGGTGGCGGCCATGGCCGAAGTGAACAACACCTTCGGCGAGCGTCACTGCTACCTGCTCAGCGGGGCGCAACTGCGCTGGGGGCAGGAAATGCAGGCCAGCAAGGTCTTCCATGTGTCGCCGTTTTGTGCGGTGTCGGGCGACTACCGGTTCAGGTTCATGCGCACCGCGGGGGGTACCCGCGGCCATACCGCTGCATCCGAACGCACTGTGGTGCGTATCGAACACCACAACGAGGCCGGGCCCTTGCTGCTGACCAGCGTCAGCGGCGAGATGCAAGCGGCCACACCCGCACGGGTCCGCCGCGCCTTCTTCGGCATGCCGATGATGTCGCTGGGCGTGGTCTTCCGTATCCATTGGCAAGCGCTGCAGTTGGCCGTTAAGCGTGTGCCGTTCTTCCGCAAACCCGAACCACCGCAAGCCTTCGTCACCCGATGAACACCACCACCCTCGACAAGCGCTCTGGCATGGCCACCCTGCCCGGGCACGCTCCGGCCGCCGCCCATGCCGTGTTCCGCCTGCTGCGGCAGTTGAAGCACGGCACCCTGGACATCCAGTTGCCCGATGGCACCCAGATGCACTTCGGCGGCCCGGCCCAGGACAGCCCGCTGCGCGCCGCGCTGCGCCTGCACAACTGGAATGCGTGTTCGGCCGCGCTCAAGAGCGGGGACATCGGGTTTGCCGAGAGCTTCATCGCCGGCGACTGGACCACACCCGACCTCACCGCCTTGCTCACCCTGTTCATCGCCAACCGCGACGACATCGAGACCGTGGTGTATGGCTCCTGGTGGGGCTCGCTCCTGTACCGCGCCAAGCACCTGCTCAACCGCAATTCGCGCACCGGCAGCCGCAAGAACATCCACGCCCACTACGACCTGGGCAACTCCTTCTACAAGTTGTGGTTGGACGAGTCCATGACCTACTCGGCCGCGCTCTTCGAGGCCGACCGCGACCATGAAGACCTGGCCCACGCCCAACGGGTGAAGGTGCGCCGCGCGCTGCTGGAATGCGGCGTGCAGCCCGGCTCGCGTGTGCTGGAAATCGGCTGCGGCTGGGGCGGCTTGGCCGAGATCGCGGCGCAGGAATTCGGCGCGAAGGTCACCGGCGTCACCCTGTCCACCGAACAGTTGGCCTGGGCGCAAGACCGCCTGCAGCGCGCAGGTGTGGGCGCGCAGTGCGACATGCGGCTGCAGGACTACCGGGACATCCGCGACGAGCCGTTTGACGCCATCGCCTCCATCGAAATGTTCGAGGCCGTGGGCGAACAGTACTGGCCCAGCTTCTTCCAAACGGTGCACGACCGCCTCAAACGCGGCGGCGTGGCCTGCATCCAAAGCATCACCATCCGCGACGACCTGTTCGACCGTTACCGCCGCTCCACCGACTTCATCCAACAGTACATCTTTCCGGGTGGCATGTTGCCCAGCAAGTCAGCCTTCCGCGCGCAGGCCCGCAAGGCCGGGCTCGAGGTGTCGCACGAACTGGCCTTCGGTGCCGACTACGCCGAAACGCTCAAGCGCTGGCGCGAGGTGTTCCTGCGCGAAGAGGCCGCCGTGCGCAGCGTGGGCTTTGACACCCGCTTCATGCGCATTTGGGAGTTCTACCTCGCCTACTGCGAAGCGGCCTTTGCCACCGGCAACACCGATGTGGTGCAGTTCACGCTGCGCAAGCCCTGAGCAGCAATCCCCGAGAGGAACAGGCTCAGCGCTGCATCAGGCCTCGGCTGCGGGCAATGGCCAGCAGCAAGCCCAGCGCCAACCCCAGGCTGACCATGGCCGTGCCGCCGTAGCTGATGAAGGGCAGCGGCACGCCCACCACCGGCAGCATGCCGCTGACCATGCCGATGTTCACGAACATGTAGGTGAACAGGCTCAGCGTGATCGCAGCGGCCAACAGCCTTGAAAACAAGGTGGGCGCCGAAGCGGCGATCAACAGGCCGCGCAGCAGCAAAAAGGCAAAGCAGCCCAGCAGGCCCAGCACGCCGATCAAGCCAAACTCTTCCGAGAACGCCGCGAAGATGAAGTCGGTGGTGCGCTCGGGGATGAATTCCAGGTGCGTCTGCGTGCCCTGCATGAAGCCCTTGCCGAACACGCCGCCCGAGCCGATGGCGATCATCCCCTGGATGATGTGAAAACCTTTGCCCAGCGGGTCGGAAGTGGGGTCCAGCAAGGTGCACACCCGGTTCTTCTGGTATTCGCGCAGTACATGCCAGTCCACACCGGGCTCGCAGATGGCCTCTGAAAACCCAATCAGCAGGCCCACCCCCACCACGCCGATCAGCACCACCGGCCAAATCAGCAACCAAGATAGGCCGGCAAAGAAAATCACGAAGAAGCCCGCCGAGAACACGAGGATGGCGGTACCCAAGTCGGGTTGCTTGGCCACCAACAGGAAGGGCAGCAGCAACAGCGCCGCGGCCATCCAGAAATCAGAACGCTGCAACTGGCCTCGTTGGCTTTCGCACTTCTGGAACCACCAGGCCAGCATCAGCGGCATGGCGATCTTCAGAATCTCGCTGGGCTGAATCACCGCCACGCCCACATTCAGCCAGCGCGTGGCGCCTTTCTTGGTGATGCCAAACAGGGCCACCGCCACCAGCAGG
>CAMCTE010000231.1 GCA_945878385.1 Azohydromonas lata NBRC 102462
GATCGTGTACTTCGGGATCTCGATGGTCACGTCTTCGCCGGCCAGGAAAGCCTGGCAACTCAGGCGCGAAGTGGACTCCAGCCCCCAGGCCTTGTCCAGCAGGTCTTCCTCGATCTCGTCGATTTCACCCAAGGACGCGAAACCGCTGCGCACCACCACGTGGCAGGTGGTGCAGGCCGCGCTCATTTCGCAGGCGTGTTCGATTTCGATGCCGTGGTCCAGCAAGGCTTCGCAGATCGAGGTGCCGGGCTCGGCGGAGATGGTCTCGCCATGCGGGCAGTAGTGGGTGTGGGGCAGGATCTTGATGACGGGCATGATGGGAATCAGATCGAATCGACCGAGCGGCCGGACAGGGCCTGCTGGATGCTGCGGTTCATGCGCAGGGCGGCGAAGGCTTCAGTGCCGTGGGCCAGAGCTTCCACGGCGGCGTTGATGGCCGTATGGTCGCTGCCCTGCGCGGCGGTGGCCAGAGCCCGCAGCAGCGCTTCAATGGCCACACGCTCTTCACCAGCCAGCAAGTCGCCGTCGGCATTCAACGCCGAGTGCGTGGCCAGGCGCATGCGCTCGGCCTCCACCCGCGCCTCAGCCAGGGCGCGTGCACCCATGTCGGCATCGGCCTGCGAAAAACCTTCGCTCAGCATGCGGGCGATCTCATCATCGGCCAGCCCATAGCTGGGCTTGACGGTCACCGCTGCTTCAACGCCCGAGGTCAATTCGCGGGCGCTCACATTGAGCAGGCCGTCCGCATCCACCTCGAATGTGACCCGGATGCGCGCCGCCCCAGCCACCATCGGCGGAATGCCGCGCAGTTCGAATCGGGCCAGCGAGCGGCAATCGGCCACCAGTTCGCGCTCACCCTGCACCACATGGATGGCCATGGCGGTTTGACCATCCTTGAAGGTGGTGAAGTCTTGCGCTTTGGCCGTGGGGATGGTGCTGTTGCGCTCGACCACGCGCTCCACCAGGCCGCCCATGGTTTCCAAGCCCAGCGACAGCGGAATCACATCCAGGAGCAGGATCTCGCCATCGGCGGCATTGCCGGCAAGTTGGTTCGCTTGAATGGCCGCGCCCAGCGCCACCACTTCGTCCGGGTTCAGGTTGATCAGCGGTTCGCGCCCGAACAGTTCGCCCACGGCGGTGCGCACAGCGGGTATGCGGGTGGAGCCACCCACCATCACCACGCCCAGCACCTCGTCCCGGCCTACGGCGGCGTCGCGCAGCACGCGCTTGACCGATTGCAGGGTTTTGTCGATCAATGGTTTGCACAGGGCGTTGAATTGCGGGCGGGTCGCGCGCACGCGCAACTCGCCGGCATCCAGGCCGGCCACCAATTCCACTTCCTCGTGGTCACTCAGCGCTTCTTTGGCCGCACGCGCGGCGACCAGAATGGCGCGCTTGTCGTGTGCGGAGAGTGACGCCGAACCTGCGGTGTGGCCGTTTTGCTCCAAGGCCCATTCGGCCAGGGCATGGTCGAAATCGTCACCACCCAGCGCGGCATCACCGCCGGTTGCCACCACCTCGAACACACCGCGCGACAGGCGCAGCATCGAGACATCGAAGGTGCCGCCGCCCAGGTCGTACACGGCGTACAGGCCCTCGCTGCCGTTGTCCAGACCGTAGGCCACCGCTGCGGCGGTCGGTTCGTTGATCAAGCGCAGCACGGGAATGCCGGCCAGTTGGGCCGCATCCTTGGTGGCCTGGCGCTGGGCATCGTCGAAATAGGCGGGCACGGTGATCACGGCGCCGTGCAGGTCGTCGACAAAGGTGTCTTCGGCGCGGAAGCGCAGCGTGGCCAAAATCTCCGCGCTCACCTCCACCGGCGTCTTCACGCCTTCGCGGGTGTCGAAGGCCACCATGCCGGGACGCTCGATGAAGCGGTAAGGCAAGCGGCTGGCGCCCTGCACATCGGCCAAAGTGCGCCCCATGAAGCGCTTGACCGACACCAAGGTGTTCTCCGGGTCTTCGGCCTGAGCGGCCAGGGCCTGCGCGCCGATCTGGCGGCGGCCTTCGCCCAGGTAGCGCACCGCAGACGGCAGGATCACCCGGCCGTGTTCATCGGGCAGGCACTCGGCCACGCCGTTTCGCACCGCGGCCACCAGCGAATGCGTGGTGCCCAGATCAATGCCCACGGCAATGCGCCGTTGGTGCGGGTCCGGCGCTTGGCCGGGTTCGGAAATCTGCAACAGAGCCATGAAACGGTGGGCCATTCAGGGGCCGCAAGCCTACGCACGCGGCCCGGGTGGGGGCACAGCGCGCTAGAGAGGGTCCAGCGCGTCGGCCCGGCGGGCGATGTCTTGGAGAAAGCGCTGCACAAACATCAGCGCCCGTACCTGTTGTGCCGCGGCGTTCAAGTCGGGTGCTGCGCCGTCCTGGCCATCCAGGAAGGTGGCCAGTTGCGCCTGCATCACCCCTGATTCTGCCCTTACCCGAGTGCCCAAGTCGGACACCTCATCGGCCGTCCCTGCTTCTTCCAAGGCCTCGCGCCACTGCATCTGCTGCATCAGGAAGCTTGCAGGCATGCGGGTGTTGCTTTCAGCCTCAATGTCCACGCCCTGCAGTTCACACAAATAGGCGCCGCGCGCGATCGGGTCTTTCAAACGCCGGTGGGCCTCGTTCACACGCACCGACCACTGCATGGCCACCCGCTGAGCCGCCGCTCCCTGGGCCGCGAATTTATCCGGGTGCACCCTGGCCTGAAGGTCGCGCCAGCGGGCGTCCAATTCGGCAGCGTCCATCGCGTAAGCGCGCGGCAGACCAAACAATGCGAAATCGTCAGCCGCCAGATTCAGCGGCGCGGTCAACCCATTTCCTCAAACCCGGAAGGACTCACCACAACCGCAGCGGTCTTTCTCGCGGGGGTTGTAGAACTTGAAGCCTTCATTGAGGCCTTCGCGTACGAAGTCGAGCTCGGTGCCGTCGATATAGGGCAGGCTCTTGGGGTCGATCAGAACCTTCACCCCATGGTCTTCGAAGACATGGTCTTCGGGTGCCACATCGTCCGCATATTCCAACTTGTAGGCCAAACCGGAGCAACCGGTGGTCTTGACGCCCAGGCGCACACCCACGCCCTTGCCTCGCTTGGCAATGTAGCGGGTGACGTGCCGCGCGGCGGCTTCGGTCAGAGTGACGGCCATGCTGCAGCCCCGCTCAGTGCGAGGTGCCGGCAGCAGCGCCCTGCGACTTGGCCTTGTAGTCTTCCACGGCCGCCTTGATGGCGTCTTCGGCCAGGATGGAGCAGTGGATCTTGACCGGCGGCAGGGCCAGTTCTTCGGCGATGTGGGTGTTCTTGATCAGCAGGGCCTCGTCCAGCGACTTGCCCTTGACCCACTCGGTGACCAAGGAGCTCGAGGCAATGGCCGAGCCGCAGCCGTAGGTCTTGAACTTGGCGTCTTCAATGAGCCCGGTGGCCGGATTGACCTTGATCTGCAACTTCATCACGTCGCCACAAGCGGGGGCCCCCACCATGCCGGTGCCCACGGTGTCGTCGCCCTTTTCGAACGAGCCCACATTGCGCGGGTTCTCGTAGTGGTCCACCACTTTTTCGCTGTACGCCATGATGTGTCCTCAGGTTCTGTTCGAGTTGTTGACTGCAGAAAAACGCTCAGTGCGCCGCCCACTGAATGGTCGACAAGTCCACGCCGTCCTTGTACATCTCCCACAGTGGAGACAAGGCGCGCAGCTTGGCCACCCGGTCGCGCAGCAAGTCCACGGCCGCGTCGATTTCTTTTTCAGTGGTGAAGCGGCCCATGGTAATGCGCAGGCTGGAATGGGCCAATTCGTCGCTGCGGCCCAAAGCACGCAACACATAGCTGGGCTCAAGCGAGGCCGAAGTGCAAGCCGAGCCCGAACTGACCGCAATGCCCTTGACACCCATGATCAAGGATTCGCCTTCGACGAAATTGAAGGAGATGTTGAGGTTGTGCGGCACGCGGCGCTCGGTGTCGCCATTGATAAACACCTGCTCCATGTCCTTCAGGCCGTCGAGCAGACGGCGCTGCAACATGCGGATGCGTTCGTTTTCCGCGCCCATTTCCTCGCGGGCGATGCGGAAGGCTTCGCCCATGCCCACGCACTGGTGAGTGGGCAGCGTGCCCGAGCGCATGCCGCGCTCGTGACCACCACCGTGCATCTGCGCTTCCAGGCGTACCCGGGGCTTGCGGCGCACATACA